>DZCK01000057.1:4241-10969 GCA_022730245.1 Halothiobacillus neapolitanus | reverse complement strand
TCAGCGGCCAACGGGGGCAGGGTCGTTGCCTCTACGGGCAAAAAACTCGTGCTTGCCAGAAGCATCAAGGTGATAACTGATCGGCGCGCTGTGCGTGAAAATTGTTTTGAATCTATCGAAATATTTGATGTGATTTCGTGGCTTGGCATGTATTTTTCACCTGAATTATTCGATATGAATTGCGCGATTTATCGTGCGTTTGCCTGCGATTTTCACTGCGTGGCCTGCGATTGTAAATATTTTTGGTTGGCATACAAGGAGTTTATTAGATTCGGCTAATATAGCGTCGCCTTGGCACGCAAAAGTTTGTTTAATACTGACATCAAGTAAAATCCGAATTTAACACACCGTTTAACGCTCTTAATCGTAGGTTTTTCGCCCTTTATGACTCGCATTGCGCTCGCGGTTGAATATGATGGCTCACGGTATCACGGATGGCAGCGCCAGCAGGATGTTGATTCCGTCCAGGCGCGTCTTGAAGCGGCACTATCACAGGTGGCCAACGCCCGCATTGATGTGGTGTGTGCTGGCCGAACGGATGCCGGCGTTCATGCCACCTATCAAGTGGTGCATTTTGATTCAAATGCCTTGCGCCCCGATCAGGCCTGGTTATTTGGCGGCACCCATGCCTTACCACCCGATATTAGTATTGTTTGGGCACGTCGTGTAGAACCCGATTTTCACGCGCGTTTTAGTGCAATCACCCGCAGCTATCGCTATGTTATTTTGAATCGTCAAACCCGCCCAGCGGTTCATCACGGGCATGTTACCTGGTGGCGAGAGCGCCTTAATGCGGAATGGATGCATGAAGCGGGTCAGTTTTTGTTAGGCGAGCATGATTTCAGCAGTTTTCGGGCGAAAGGCTGCCAAGCCCACAGCCCAATTCGCACCGTGCGTTCTTTCAGCGTGCAGCGACAGGGCGATTTTATTTATATCGACATTACCGCGAACGCGTTTTTGCATCACATGGTGCGCAATATTGTCGGCACGTTGCTCCCCATTGGGGCGGGCATTCATTCAGTGACCTCATTGCGTGACCTTTTGGCGATAAAAGAGCGCGCTTTGGCGGGTATCACGGCGCCAGCGGCGGGGTTGTATCTGGTTAATGTGGTTTATCCCGAGCATTTTTCCATTGCGCAGCCACAAGCTATTCCGGGTTTTTATGCCCCGCTATTAGGTGTTTAATATTCATAAAATCAGATGGTTAATAAAATTTTTAGGCAATATGCAAAAATAAGCGCACACGGCTGCGCGGTTGAGTTCAGGCGAAATTTTGCCTGCTTACTGCTAGAATCTGCGCCTTCAGTTCATATCCCCGCGAGATGCCATCTTTTACCATGCCGTATTCGCCAGAGTTGCACACCCTGATGCCCACACTGCCGCAGCCTTTGCGCACGCGGGTAAAAATCTGTGGCCTAACCCGAGCGCAAGATATTGCTGCGGCTGTTCATGCAGGTGTTGATGCTTTGGGTTTTGTGTTTGTGCCCGCAAGCCCGCGCCATCTTTCTCTTGAACAAGCGGCTGCGTTATTTGCAGAGATTCCGCCGTTCGTGCAAACAGTCGCGTTATTTCTTGACCCCACCCCGAGCGAAGTCGAGGCTGTTATCCAGGTGTTATCGCCGGATTTATTGCAATTTCATGGGCAAGAATCGGGTGAATTTTGCCGACAATTTTCGCGGCCTTACATTAAGGCCTTAGGTGTGGATTTATTTACTGGCGATGGCGCAAGCCAGCTAAGCAACGTACTTAACGATCACCCCACCGCACGCGGCTTTTTACTCGATAGCCATGCCTCTGGCGCATTAGGCGGCACAGGGGGCACATTTGATTGGTCGCATTGGCCGAAAGGCCAATCCCACCGGAACAATTTTATTCTCGCAGGCGGCTTGAATGCCGCCAACGTGCCGTGTGCGCTCTCGACGCTGCATCCTTATGCGCTTGATGTATCCAGTGGCGTTGAAGACGCGCCCGGTATTAAATCTGCCCACAAAATTTTCGAATTTATGACTCAGGTGAACTTAAATTGAATAACTCCGACCCCAATAGCGTTTCAATGCCCGATGCCCGCACCTTCGATTTTGATCAATTTCCAGATGAACACGGCCGGTTTGGTGAATTTGGCGGCAAATATGTCGCAGAAACCCTGATGGAACCCATCGCGGAATTGCAAGCGGCTTACGCGCGTTTTCGAGCAGACCCCGATTTTGTGCGTGAATTTGAAACCGATCTGCGCGATTTTGTCGGCAGGCCATCGGCCATGTATTTTGCTGCGCGCATGAGTGAAGCCTACGGTGCGCAAATCTGGTTCAAACGCGAAGATTTAAATCACACCGGCGCGCACAAAATTAACAATGCCATTGGTCAAGCCTTGCTCGCCAAACGCTTAGGAAAAACCCGCATCATTGCCGAAACGGGGGCAGGGCAGCATGGCGTTGCCACCGCGACCATCGCCGCTCGCCTAGGTTTAGAGTGTGTTATTTACATGGGCGCAGAAGACATTGAGCGTCAACAACCTAACGTGTTTCGGATGAAATTATTGGGCGCCACTGTTGTGCCGGTTGAATCGGGGACGCGCACCTTAAAAGATGCCTTAAACGAAGCCATGCGCGATTGGGTCACCAATGTCGATAACACCTTCTACATTATCGGCACCGTGGCCGGCCCCCATCCATATCCACAAATGGTGCGTGATTTTCAATCCGTGATTGGCACCGAAGCCCGCGCGCAAATGCTGGAAAAAACCGGGCGCCTGCCCGACGCAGTTGTGGCTTGCGTGGGCGGTGGCTCGAATGCCATTGGCATTTTTCATGCCTTTTTAAATGATGAACATGTCGCGCTTTACGGGGCAGAAGCCGGTGGCGATGGCGTAGAAACAGGCCGACATGCGGCTCCGTTATCCGTCGGTCGGCCGGGTGTGCTGCATGGCATGCGCACCTACTTAATGGAAGATGATGATGGTCAAATTATTGGCACACATTCGGTATCGGCAGGGCTTGATTACCCCGGTGTTGGTCCCGAACACAGCTGGCTTAAAGATTTAGGACGCGTGAATTACACCGGCATTACCGATGCCGAAGCCATGAGTGCGTTTCACGATGTGATGCGGTTTGAGGGGATTATCCCCGCGCTTGAATCGGCGCATGCGGTGGCCTATGCCAAAAAACTCGCGCCGCTGTACGGCAAAGATAAAATTCTATTAGTGAATATGTCCGGTCGAGGCGATAAAGACATCAACACCGTGGCCAAACTTGAAGGAATTAATTTATGAGCCGTATCAGCCCATTATTTGAGCAACTGCGCGCGCAAAACCGCACCGCATTAATTCCCTACATAACCGCCGGCGACCCTACGCCCGGTGCCACCGTGGGCTTAATGCACGCCTTGGTTGCCGGTGGCGCGGATGCCATTGAGCTGGGCGTGCCATTTTCAGACCCCATGGCTGATGGCCCCGTGATTGCAGCCGCCCATGAACGGGCATTGCGTCATCAGGTGGGTTTGCGCCATATTCTTGATATGGTGCAAGAATTTCGCCAGACCAATGAAATAACCCCTGTTATATTAATGGGTTATCAAAATCCTATAGAAGCCATGGGCATTGGTGAATTTGCTGAACGCGCCCAAAAGGCCGGTGTCGATGGGGTGTTAACGGTCGATTTACCCCCCGAAGAGGCGCACGGTGCCGCAAAAATTTATGCGGCGGCGAACATCGATCCCATTTTTTTAATTGCCCCGACAACCCCCGTCAACCGAATTAAAATTATTGCCGAATTAGCATCCGGCTTTGTTTATTATGTGTCCCTTAAAGGGGTAACCGGCGCGCAAAATTTAGATACCCAGGCACTGTCAGCGCGCCTGCACGATATTCGGCATGAATGCGCTTTGCCGGTCGGCGTGGGTTTTGGTATACGGGATGCCCGCACAGCCAAAGCCGTGGGGCAAGTCGCCGATGCGGTCATTATGGGAAGCGCCTTGGTTCAAATTATTGCCGAGTTAGGCGCGGGTGATAGCGCAACGCTACAGCAGAAAGTTCAAGCCTTTATGGCCGATGTTCGCCGTGCGCTCGATAGTCAGTAACGATTATTTTCACATGATCACCAAGTTGGGCATGCGCCCATATTTGCATTAAGTAAATGAATTTAAGGCTTATTTTATGAGTTGGTTAGAAAAATTACTGCCCTCGCGGATTCGTATTCAAAGCGCAGAAAAGCGCGGTGTGCCTGAAGGGCTATGGGTTAAGTGCGCGGGTTGTGATTCGGTTTTATACCGAGATGAACTCAAGCGCAATCAGCAAGTTTGCCCCAAATGTGGCCAGCATATGCGTATCCCCTTGCGCGATCGATTGGATAATTTTTTAGATAAAGCCGGTCGTGAGGAGCTATTCACCGATATCGCCCCGGTGGATATGCTGAAATTTCGTGATCAAAAAAAATACCGTGACCGGATTACAGCCAGCCAAAAAACAACGGGAGAAACCGATGCTCTGGTTGTTATGCGCGGGCGACTGCATGCACTGCCCGTGATTGTGGCTGGCTTTAATTTTGCGTTTATGGGCGGGTCGATGGGTTCGGTTGTGGGCGAGAAATTTGTACGCGCTGTCCATGCCGCCATTGAAAAAAATTCAGCCCTAATTTGCTTTACGGCATCGGGTGGCGCGCGCATGCAAGAAGCTTTGTTTTCCCTCATGCAAATGGCCAAAACCTCAGCAGCGCTAACGCGATTGAGTAAAGCGCAATTGCCATTTATCGTGGTGCTCACCGATCCCACCATGGGCGGGGTATCCGCATCACTTGCGATGCTGGGTGATGTGCAAATTGCTGAACCAAATGCCTTAATTGGTTTTGCAGGCCCCCGGGTGATTGAACAAACCGTGCGCGAAACGCTGCCAGAAGGCTTTCAGCGTAGCGAGTTTTTGTTGGCGCATGGCGCCATCGATCTCATCGTGCCCCGCCATGAGTTGCGTGGAAAAATCGCCGAGTTGATCGCCATCATGCAGCATCGTGATGCGCCTCAGGCCTTGAACGATTAAAAACACCCCATTTCGTGGAAACCAACCAACTAACCCCCATGCCCTCGCAAACACCCCTTGCACCACGACAAACCTTAGCCGAATGGTTGGTTTGGTTGGAGCAACGCAACCCCAATCATATTGAACTTGGGTTAGATCGGGTCGGTGCCGTATGGCAAGCTTTAAAGCAAACCCATGGCTGGGTATTGCCCACCGTTGTTACCGTGGCGGGCACGAACGGCAAAGGGTCATCTGTCGCCATGCTAGAGGCGATTTATATCGCCGAAGGGTTGCGGGTGGGCGCCTATACCTCGCCGCATCTTGAGCGGTTTAACGAAAGAATCCGTATTCAAGGCATTGATATTGATGATAAATCCTTAATCAGCGCCATGGTTTTGCTCCATGCCGAGCCAGGCGCACAAAGCCTCACTTATTTTGAATGGGCAACCGTCTGTGGGTTGATAATCTTTGCCATCGCCAAGCTCGATGTGTGGCTTCTGGAAGTTGGGCTCGGCGGCAGGCTTGATGCAGTCAATATTTTGGATGCGGATTTAGCCCTAATCACCAACATCGGTTTAGACCATCAAGCCCTTCTTGGGGCGGATCGAGCCGCCATCGCTAAAGAAAAAGCCGGTATTTTGCGTGCGAATCAAGCAGCAATATACGCCGACCCCAACCCAGAACCCGCCGTTTGGGCCGCTGCCACAGCGCTCAATTGTCCGCTCTGGATTCGGGGTAAAGAATTTTCTTTAACGCAACAAAAGCAAGGTTGGTGTTTGAATTTGGAATCGAGCCAATCCTGTTGGCCAAATCCCAATCTTAAGGGCTTAATGCAAATTGATAATGCTGCGGGTGTGGTTGCTTTGCTACAGCATCCTAAAAATAACCGCCCCGTCTCACGCCACGCGATAGAACAGGGTCTTCAATCGGCCAAAATAATCGGCCGATATGAGTGCTTTACACACCAATCGCGCCTGATTATTTTAGATGTGGCGCACAACCAAGAATCGGTTGAGGCCTTGCTTGAAAATATTAATTTAAACAACAGCTTGAATGATAACCACCAGCGGTTCGCCGTGTTTGGAGCGTTGAATGATAAGCCGATTCAAACCATGTTATCTGCGGCACACCCCTTTTTTAATGGCTGGTTTGTGGGCTACTTGCCGAGTGAGCGCTCTGCAACCGTCGCATCCATATGGGCGCATTTGCCCGAACAGGCTTGCCTTGGTTTACGGCATGAAACAAAAATCGTTAGTGCGTATAATCGGGCGCTTGCCCACAGCAAGGCGGGAGATCAAATTGTGGTTTTCGGATCGTTTTACACGGTGAGCGCTATTCGCCATCATTTGAAACAAGTAGGTGCACATCTTGTCTGATCTCGAACCACAAACGGCACCCCGAGGCAAACTGCGTCAACGGCTGGTCGGTGCTTTGGTCGTTGCGGCGTTGGCCGTTTTGCTTTTGCCCTTGTGGCTAGATGGTGGCGGGCTTAAAACCCCCGAAGTTCAACCCATTCCTGCAACCCCCAGCGTTTCGCAGCCAGCAGAAATTGCCATACCGGCCCCTTCGGCCACCCAGCTCAATGAGCTGCAAAATCCCCCCGCATCCGCTTTGCCTGTTCAAGAACCCAAATCGCCAACTGTAGCGCCCATTTCGGCTCCTAAAACCCTTGAAAAATCCGTAACACCCCCGCTCAACAACACGCCAGAACCAAAATCGCAAA
>DZCK01000057.1:0-4141 GCA_022730245.1 Halothiobacillus neapolitanus | reverse complement strand
AATCGCAAAACAAGTCAGCACCCGCCGCGCTCGAAACCATCGCCACACCGGTAAAACCAGCCCCCACAGCACCGGAACCCAAAAAACAAACACCACAAGAAACCAATAAACACACACCGATTGAAAAACCGGCAGCAACGCAAGCCAATTTACCAACCGCTCATAATGAAGGTGAATGGGTGGTTCAGCTGGGTAGTTTTTCAGATGAGCTGAATGCCCGTGGCCTTGCCAAATCCGTATCAGATTCAGGATTTAATGTTGAAGTATCGCCTCTTTTCGCCAAAAAAGGCACCGTGTGGCGGGTGCGCGTTGGCCCCTACAGTACGCGGGCGCAAGCGATTAAAATCACCACCCAACTGCGTGAACGATTGGGTCGTGATGGTTTGGTTATGCCCAAATAAGCCATGTTCAATAAACTAAAAATTGAGATAGCGTTATTATGAATATGGTTGATTATGTCATCATCGCCGTGGTGTTGGTTTCCACTTTAATATCACTCGTGCGTGGCTTTGTTAAAGAAGTACTTTCTTTAATAACCTGGATCGCCGCATTCGTTGTTGCATTAGGGTTCTCGCAGCAAGCGGCTGTTTTTATCCCAAAAGCTGTCGACATTCCTTCTGCCCGAGTTGCATTAGCTTTTTTAAGCTTATTTGTATTGGTTCTTATTATTGGCGGAATCATAAATTGGATTGTTTCAACATTAGTTAATAAAACAGGATTAAGCGGAACCGATCGATCGGTAGGCATGGTATTTGGTTTGGCTCGCGGCGTATTTATTATTGCAATTTTGGTTTTGTTAGCGCAGTTAACCGCGATGCCTAAAGAAAGCTGGTGGCAATCATCGGTTCTATTGCCACAATTTCAAACAGTGTCAGATTGGATTAAAGCCATGTTGCCTGCTGATATTGCCAAATATTTTCACGCCTAACGCAACTTTAAGAATTTTTCTTTTAAGCAATTAAATTAATCGGGGTTATTTATCATGTGTGGCATTATCGGAATTGTGGCTAATAACCCAGTTAATCAAATGTTATTTGATGGTTTAACCTTATTGCAGCACCGTGGGCAAGATGCAGCCGGTATTCTTACCTGCGAAAATAACCGACTTTTTTTGCGCAAAGAAAACGGTTTAGTTAAAGATGTCTTTCACACACGACATATGCGCCAATTACTAGGCAATATGGGTATTGGTCATGTTCGTTACCCCACAGCAGGGTGCGATTCATCCGCAGAGGCGCAACCATTTTACGTTAATGCTCCCTTTGGTATTGCCTTGGGGCATAACGGAAATTTAACCAATGTGGATGAATTACGTGCCTCGGTACAGCAATTGGATCATCGCCATATTAATACTAATTCAGACTCTGAAGTTTTATTAAATGTATTCGCTCATGAATTATCTTCTATTGCAGGAGAGGAGCCAAAAGTAGAAGATGTGTTTACAGCCATCGCAAATGTGCACCGACGCGCACAAGGGGCTTATGCGGTTATTGGTTTAATTGCCGGTCGAGGTATTTTTGCCTTTCGCGATCCTTATGGTATTCGTCCGGTTTGTTATGGCCAACGCAAAACAAGCCAAGGTTTTACTGAGTATATGATTGCCTCTGAATCCGTTGCAATTGAAGCCAGTGATTTTGAGCTTATTCGTGATTTAGCCCCTGGTGAGGCTATATTTATTTCATCAGAAGGTGAGGTTACACTCAAGCAATGTGCAACGCAGGCCAAATACGCTCCCTGTATTTTTGAGTATGTGTATTTAGCCCGCCCCGATTCTATTATTGATGATGTCTCGGTTTATCGTGCGCGAATGCGTATGGGTGAGCGTTTAGCGGCCAAAATTTTGCGTGAATGGCCTGATAATGATATTGATGTAATTATCCCCATACCGGATACCAGCCGCACTGCGGCACTCGAAATTGCAGTTGCAATGAATATTAAGTATCGAGAAGGCTTTGTTAAAAATCGTTATATTGCCCGAACATTTATTATGCCGGGCCAAGAAATGCGCAAACGATCGGTTCGGCAAAAACTTAACGCAATTGACCTTGAGTTCCGTGGGAAAAATGTTTTATTAGTAGATGATTCAATTGTGCGTGGCACAACATCGAGTGAAATTATTCGAATGGCACGCGAGGCGGGCGCCAACAAAGTTTATATGGCATCTGCTGCGCCGCCGGTTCGCTACCCAAACGTTTATGGCATTGATATGCCCACCGCTTCTGAGTTCGTGGCTCATAACCGCGATAATGATGCCATTTGTGAAGCCATCGGGGCGGATCGATTAATTTATCAGGATATGCATGATTTAATTGAATCAGTCCGAGCCGGAAACCCAACGCTAAATACTTTTGATTGCTCTTGCTTTACGGGAGATTATATTACTGGCGATATTGATGAGGCTTATTTGGACATTTTGTCTCAACGGCGAAGCGATCATTCTAAGAATGCACCTAATAACCAATCCCGTGATATTGTCGCTGTGGGTTTATATAATGTTCAATAAATTATCTAAATTTTTATTCGGTTATATTATTCTGGGTTTTTTAAGTGTTATGGCCAATGCTGCTGATATTAATTTACCTCAACCTGCGGTTCATGCGGCACAAAATAAAATTGAGCACTTGCTCTCTGCCAGTCATGCGGATGATGCGCCGTTCATTATTATTGATGTCAAAAATCAAACCTTGTATTTATTTGAGCACAGAAAATTAAAACAATCTTTCCCTGTTTCAACCTCTGCTATTGGGGTGGGCAATGCGGCAGGCAGCAATCGCACCCCATTGGGTTTACATAAAATTGCCGAAAAATTTGGTAATGGTGAGCCTATCGGCATGATTTTTAAGGCGAGAAAACCCAGCGGAACATTAGCGTCCATTCAAACTCAACCCATTAAAGGGGATGGTGACGACGTAACCACCCGCATTATGTGGCTGCAAGGGCTTGAGCCGGGTGTGAATGAAGGGCAGGGGGTTGATTCCCACGCTCGGTACATTTATATCCATGGCACGCCAGAGGAGGGGCTAATCGGCACGCCAGAATCGCATGGTTGCGTGCGGATGAATAACACCCAAGTGATTGAGTTATTTAATCAAGTGCCCGTGGGAACCTTGGTAGATATTGTAAATTAAGCGCACTGTTCGTTACCGTTAGGGGAGTTTTTTATGCCAGCATATCGTTCACGCACAACCACACACGGTCGTAATATGGCCGGTGCCCGCGCTTTATGGCGTGCTACCGGCATGAAAGATGGGGATTTTAATAAGCCAATTATTGCGATCGCCAATTCATTTACCCAGTTCGTGCCAGGGCATGTGCATCTTAAAGATATGGGGCAGTTGGTTGCGCGCGAGATTGAAAAAGCCGGCGGTGTGGCCAAAGAATTCAATACCATTGCAGTTGATGATGGCATTGCGATGGGGCATGGCGGCATGCTTTATAGTTTGCCATCCCGTGATTTAATTGCTGATTCGGTGGAATACATGGTTAACGCGCATTGCGCCGATGCCTTAGTATGCATTTCGAATTGCGACAAAATCACACCGGGCATGCTTAATGCCGCCTTACGGTTAAATATTCCGGTTATTTTTGTCTCTGGTGGTCCTATGGAGGCAGGCAAAACGCGTCTAGCGGGCGAGCTGGTGAAACTCGATTTGGTTGATGCCATGGTGCAGGCCGCCGATGATTCTGTGAGCACGGAAGATTTGGATTTGGTTGAGCGTTCCGCCTGTCCAACCTGCGGCTCATGTTCGGGTATGTTTACAGCAAATTCAATGAATTGCCTCACAGAAGCCTTAGGATTATCTTTACCGGGCAATGGATCTATGTTGGCTACCCATGCCGATCGCCGCGAGCTTTTTCTGAGTGCGGGTCGCCTCATCGTTGATTTGGCTAAACGCTATTACGAGCAAGATGATGAATCTGCCTTGCCGCGATCAATCGCAAGTTTCCATGCATTTGAGAACGCGGTAGCTTTAGACATCGCCATGGGCGGATCAACGAACACGGTGCTGCATTTATTAGCCGCCGCGCACGAGGCGCAGGTCGAGTTCACCATGAGTGACATTGATCGCATTAGTCGAAAAATACCTAACTTATGCAAAGTAGCGCCCAGCTCTCCGCTCTATCACATGGAAGATGTGCA
>DZCK01000056.1 GCA_022730245.1 Halothiobacillus neapolitanus | reverse complement strand
GGGCAGCCGTGTTTTAGCGGCCAACATGCCTGGCAGATGAGCCGCACCGCCTGCGCCGCCAATAATAACGTGCAAGCCGCGTTCGGCTGCGGTTTGGGCATAATCAAAGAGCCGATCAGGGGTGCGGTGGGCGGAAACAATGTGTGCCTCAAACGCAATTTGGAGTGCCGTGAGTGTGGCGCACGCGTGCTGCATGGTTTCCCAATCTGATTGGGAGCCCATCACAACCCCAACGAGCGGTGCCGGGTGGTTTGCCGCAATCACGAGTGCTGTTGATTCACTCATTGAGCCGCCTCACTGGCCACCGCTGTTTGCATCATAAAGGGCGTGGGTGTTTTCATAATGCCGACGGCAGAGAGATACAAAAACACCAGTACCGCAAGCACAAACGCGCTGGCACGGATGGCTTTGGTTTTGCCCAGGCGCAAAGCAACCAGCCCAATGCCGATATAAACCACAAGCCCCACGATCATCACCGTGACATAGGCGGGATTAACGCCAAAACGCCAAAACATAAGGTAACTGGCGACTAAGGCGCTTACCAGCAGCACGGTATCAATAATATGCGGGCTGATTTTTACCCAGCGGGCTTTAAGCTTGGGTGATTCTTGCAGCATCCAGATGCCGCGTGTCACAAAAAGCATTAACGATAAAAGTACCGCTAATCCGTGGACATGGACAGAGAGTTGCGCGGTGGTCATAAAAGCTCCCGATGGCAGTTAAATACAACGGCCAAGTCAATCGATAAGGTGAATAAGCGCACCATTAAACACTAAGCGTTTTCGGAATGAAAGAGCCCGATCAGAATGATCGGGCTCGATGGGGCGCGGAGTATTTGCGGGCGCGATTACTCAGGGATGCAAATTTCTTTTTTCGCCATGGCTATGCTGGTTTTAATTAGTAAGTAGCCGATCAAGAGCGCCAAAAATCCGAATAAAAATCCGGCAAGGTATCCGTAGAACACAAAGCCAGTTATCTGCTGCATGATTAATGTTGCAATTGTCATGGCGGCGATGGGGAATGTGTAGGCCCAAAAAGGTAAGCCGAACGGGATGGTAATAAAGCGCTTGACCTGAAAAAACAGCAGCAAGGTAATAAACAAGGCAAAGTTATACAAAATATGCCCCATGTCATCCAAGCCGACTGGGTGCAAGGCGTGCCATGAAATAAAGCCAACGGCCGGCGGGGCAATCATAATAAACAGGGTGGGCATGAGTTTGCTGGGTGTTGGGGCGTGGAAAAAATAGCGGTTCATTAAGATGGTGAGCAGCACGATCCAGAAAATAATCCCGATACTAAAAAAGAACCAAGAAATTTGAATGAACCCCAGTGCGGCTCCGGTAATGGGAACCAAAATATTGCCCACGATGGGAATAAACCAAGCAGGGTTTGAGTGATGAATCTGGAATTTTTCGTGGTGAATCCAGTTGCTTAAAATAATTAACGTAAATACAAGCTGAATGGGCGCGCCAATCCCCCATAACCAAAGAGCTAAAGTTTTGTTGAACGTGAGTGCGATAATGCTCATTAAAAGCAAGCTGATCGAAATGGCGGGGAAGAAACTTAACCGAACCACATGGTTGAATTCTGCGCGAACTTCCTCTGGGTATTTGAGTAATTTGGCAAAATAAGCCAAAGCCAAAATACCAAATAAACCATAAGTGATGTAAGTAAACACAGTGCTGGCAAGGTGGGTCCACTGCAGGAGCTCCTCACCTTTATGCATGGCAATGGTAAAACCCGCCAAACCCATAACCATGCCAAACATTGAGATGGGCATGTGGGTGAGGCGGCTGTGTGAAGCGTGGGCATCGGGGGCGTGCGCGTTTGAAAGAGACATTTCTTGCTCCGAGTTAAGCGATGACAGAACAGGCAAAAAGCAGTAAAAGTGGGCTGCCAACTAAAAAGAGGCAGGCTATCATCATTGAAAATCTTCCATGGGCGCCTACCCTGTGCATTGAGCGCAAGCATGAACATAACAGGCTGTTTTTATTCTGCATATTGCCAGTTTTACGCCGGTTTACCAGGGGTTGTGGTGCCCGCGTAGGCGCTCAATTTGCATGGTGGCAGTCGCCGATGGGTTAATCCTGAATAATTTCATCGGATATTACGATTAATTTTTCTTATAGTAAATAAAAAAGAGGCGTGGTTTTGGATTTTTCAACGGATTTAATTGGTTTTGATGCCGCCTTGTGGGGGTGGTTAAGCCTTGGTGTTTTGCTGGTTGTGGCTGGGCTAACCGCGCCATGGCGAGCGCTTAGCGCCTCATCTGCTCGGCAGAATGTGGTGCTGGCTTGTTGGCTTGCTTTAATTTTACTCGGAGCGTTTCAGGGCAAAGCTTTGCCTGGGTTATCGATGCACTTTTTAGGATTAACGGCCGTCACGCTCATTGTGGGTTGGCAGTTTGCCCTGCTGGGCGGAGCGCTGGCTGTAGGGGTTCTGGCCGGGTTGAACCACGATGAGTTTGCGGCGGCGGGCTTTGCTGTATGGGGATTGGTGGTGGTGCCCGTTGCGATAACCGTTGGAGTTAACTATTGGGCTCAGCGTTTTTTACCGCCTAATTTTTTTATTTATCTGTTTGTGAATGTTTTTTTTGCGGCAGCGCTGGGGTTCGTTTTGGCGGCGCTGATGACGGCTGGGTTGGTGGCGATGCTGGGGGTTTATTCATGGCCTGTTTTGGTTGAAAGTTATCTGGCATTTATCCCCATTCAAGTCATCCCTGAGGCGATGATTAATGGCATGGTGATGCTGGGTTTAACCTTGCTTCGCCCCGAGTGGGTTGAATCTTTTGATGCGCAGCGGTATTTCAGAAATTAAGCGGCCATTGATTGCAGGCAGTGTGCTGTGGGTGCATTTTGCAATCTGGAGCCGGGGTATTTTCTAGCCTGTTTGGTTGGGGCGCGTGAATTTACCGGCGATGTGCCCCCACGGGGCGTAAGGGCACTTTAAGTGCTGCGCGCTGTACTGCGCCTCGCGCGCGCTTTGGGTGCCGGAACGGAGCCGATGCTCAATGGGTGATCGCGCTTTGGCATGAAAATTGGATGGGTGTTATCACCACTTGCCTTTTGATGAGCGCTGGTGTTGATTGCGACCCATCTTTTGTTTTGGAGAACTGTAATGAAAAAAATGACTGTGATGATTTTGGCTGCGGGTTTTATGGCTTCAAGTGCGGCAATGGCGGCGGGTGATTCGGCTGCAGGTAAGTCTTTGTATGATGCCTCATGCGCATCCTGCCATGGCATGCAGGCGCAAGGTCAGGGCATGTTCCCTAAATTGGCTGGCATGAACGCAGCGGACACCAAGTCTATTTTGGTGGCTTTTAAAGCGGGCGACATGGCAACCTTAAACAAGCGCAATTTGGGCGGCGCGAACTATGCCATTATGGCGCCTAATGCGGCGGGCTTGTCCGATCAAGACATGGATAACTTAGCCGCGTACGTAGCCACCCTGAAATAAGTTTCGGGTTGATCGAGAAAAAGCAAAAAGCCCCTAATCGGGGCTTTTTTATTGCGACGGGCTAAGTGCGTTACTCGCGCTGCTACCGTTCTTAAACTTAGGTTTAAATTTGGGTGCGTTGTTTGCCGCTTGAAATATCACCGTGGCGCACATCGTGGCCTTTTTGCTGGAATATGACATATTCAGCAATATTGGTGCAGTGATCGCCAATGCGCTCAATCGCCCGCATGCAACTTAACATCCGCAAGCTCACCTCGGCGGAATTGGGGTTTTCTGTCATGAATTGCAACAATACACCGTGAACAGCATTGTATTCTTGGTTTACATGCGTATCGCGACGAATAATTTCTTCAGCCGCGATGGCATCTTGCCGCACAAAGGCATCTAGGGCATCGTGCAGCATGCCGGTAACGATGCGCCCCATCACGCGGAAATGACCCACAAAATCGGTGGAGCGTAAA
This sequence comes from Halothiobacillus neapolitanus, assembly GCA_022730245.1. Lineage (GTDB taxonomy): Bacteria > Pseudomonadota > Gammaproteobacteria > Halothiobacillales > Halothiobacillaceae > Halothiobacillus > Halothiobacillus neapolitanus_A. The sequence continues at coordinate 7,054 of DZCK01000056.1, read as the reverse complement.
ACAGAGCCCACTTCTTCAGCAATGCGCGCCAGTTTTTCTGCTTTATCGCCAATGCGCTCCAGATCGGTAATGGTTTTTACGACCGACATGATGGTGCGTAAATCGTTAGCGGTGGGCGAGTAGCGCGCGATGATTTGGATGGCCAGCTCATCGATTGAGGATTCAAGCCGGTTAATTTCATAATCTTGGCTAATTGCACGGGCGCCTCGAATGGCATCGGCATCCAGTAAGTAGGCTAAGGCATCGGCGAAATGTTGCTCGGCCATGCCGCCCATGTTCATCATCAAAGAACGAAGATTGTTTAAATCTTCATCAAAGCGCGTGAGGGTATGCGGGGTGCCGCTATAAGATTCCATGAGTTAAATTTTCTCCGAATTGTTGGGTTGAAGCGCTTAAAAAAGATCGGCACGTCACCGAGTTGTCACCTGCTCGTTCCATAATGTACGAATGTTGTGAGCGCTTAAAGCAGAATTTAGTATCTTTAAATTATGTGACGCGCAACTACGTAGCTGATTCTTTATACTGAACTCTAACGCTAATTCTAATTTACCTAAGTTGCGATTTTATGACGACAAACCCTGAACAATCGATAACGCCCGTTTTCATCAATCGGGAATTAAGCCTGATTGCGTTTAATCGCCGTGTACTTGAGCTGGCGCAAGATATTAGCGTACCGTTGATGGAGCGGCTCAAATTTTTGTGTATTTCATCAGCGAACTTAGATGAGCTGTTTGAAGTGCGTATTGGCTCGCTAACCCAGCAGCTTCGCGCGGGGCTAAATAGACCCGATGACTCTGGCTTAACGCCGAAAGAACAGCTGCAGCAGGTGTACGCAAAATCGCATGAGCTGGTGCACGACCAATACCATACGCTTAATGATGAAATTATCCCTGCGCTGGCCGAACAAGGGATCGACTTTTTACGCCGCACCCATTGGAGTGAAGCGCAGGCTTTATGGGTTAAGCAATTCTTTCGGCGTGAACTTTTGCCTTTGCTCACGCCGCTGGGACTTGATCCCTCGCATCCGTTTCCGCGTATTTTAAATAAATCGCTGAATTTTGTCGTGTCGCTAGAGGGTACCGATGATTACGGCCGCGAGGCTTGGATGGCCATTGTGCAGGCCCCGCGTGCGTTGCCCCGCATTATTCGCATGGATGAAGAGGCCTCGGGCAGCCCCTCAAGTTTTGTGTTTTTAAGCTCGATAATTCATGCGCATGTGCACGAACTGTTCCCGGGTATGACTGTAACCGGCTGTTATCAATTCCGCGTCACCCGTAATAGTGATTTGGCCGTTGATTTAGACGACGATGCTGATTTGCTCAAAACCCTGCAAGGCGGCTTATTTGAGCGCAATTACGGCGATGCGGTGCGTTTGGAGGTGGCCGATAACTGCCCGCAAGAGATGATTGATTTTCTGTGCGATCGCTTCAAGCTGGATAACAGCGCGGTGTTTCAGGTGCATGGCCCTGTCAATTTAAACCGGCTCATGGCCTTATATGGTTTGGTTAATCGCCCCGAGCTTAAAGATGCGCCTTTTACACCGAAGCTTAAAAATGAGCTCAGTGGCAATGCGAGTATCTTTGAAACCATCGAGCAGCGTGGGGCAATTTTGCTGCATCACCCCTATGAATCGTTTATGCCGGTGGTGGAGTTTGTGCGCCAGGCGGCGAGTGACCCGAAGGTGGTGGCAATCAAAATGACGCTGTACCGCACAGGGCGTGATTCGGCAATTGTTGACGCGCTGGAAGCGGCGGCACGGGCGGGCAAAGAAGTGACTGCCGTGGTTGAGCTGCGCGCCCGATTTGATGAAGAGGCCAATATCGACATTACCACGCGGCTGCAAAAGGCCGGAGCCTATGTGGCCTATGGCATTGTGGGTTATAAAACCCACGGCAAAATGACTTTGGTGCTGCGCCGTGATGGCACCCGATTAAAACGCTTTGTGCACTTAGGTACGGGTAATTATCACCCCGGTACCGCGCGTATTTATACTGATTTTGGTTTGCTCACCGATGATCGTTTTCTTGGTGACGATGTGAATAAGCTCTTCATGCAGCTAACAGGCTTAGGTCGCGGTATGCGCTTAAAGCGGTTGCTGCAATCGCCCTTTACCTTGCACAGTGGCATGTTAGAGCGCATTGCGCGTGAAATTGAGCATGCCAAAGCTGGGCGCAAGGCCTTGATTCGCGCCAAAATGAATGCGTTGATTGATCGTCAGATTATCGAAGCACTTTATCAGGCCTCTCAAGCGGGTGTGGTCATCGAGCTTATTGTGCGCGGGGTGTGCTGCCTGCAACCTGGCGTGCCGGGGCTATCTGAAAATATCCATGTGCGTTCTGTGATGGGGCGTTTTTTGGAGCATCCCCGTGTGTTCTATTTCTTGAACGATGGCGATGATGAGCTGTTTTTATCCAGCGCCGATTGGATGCCGCGTAATTTCTTTGTGCGGCTAGAAACCTGCTTCCCGATTGATTCGCCCGAGCTTAAAGCCCGAGTGCTCGATGAGGCGTTTGAACGTTATCTTGCCGATAATACCGGCGCTTGGGCGCTTGAGGCGGACGGGGCGTATCACCGAGTTAAGCGGCACCATAATGCCAAACCGCGCTCGGCGCAGCAATCGCTGCTCGATGATTTAACGCGGTAATATGGGCGCAAAAACGCTGCGGTGATGGGCAAAGTAAACGGGGTAAATGCCCCGTTTTTTTGTGGGTTAGGGAGCCTCTGATCAAATCCTTCGTGGCCGAGACGGACTTTTGAGGGATGAGTCGCAAGGCGTGGTGCGAAACGAATGGTTATTCCATTCGGTTTGTACCGCAACACCGCGAATCGCCCTCAAAAGCCCGTCCCGAAGGGTTGCAGCCCCTTGTGCATTTAATACGGGACGCAACCCATCGTTATCGGCCTTGGTATCAATGAATAGCTAAGACCGGCGGCTTTTGGCTTGTTTTGCGGCTTTTGGATCAGCAACTCGGCTCACCCAGGGATTTGATCAGAGGCTCCTTAGGTTTAGAGCACGATCAGGTTGTCGCGATGAACCAGCTCATCTTCTTCGGCGAAGCCTAAAATTAAAGCAATGGCGCTGCTCGGCTGGTGGCAAATTTTACGCGCCTGCTCGCTGCTGTAGTTGGCAAGACCGCGAGCTAAATCGGCTCCCGTTTCATCAATAATTTGCACCAAGTCACCCCGGGTAAACTCGCCTTCGACCGACACCACGCCAATAGGCAACAGAGAGCGCCCCCCTTGGCGCAACGCCGCCGCTGCCCCCGCATCAACCGTGAGCGTGCCGCGCGCGCGTAATTGTCCGGCCAGCCATTGCTTGCGGGCGGCCAGCCGGCTTTGTGCGGGTTGAAACACGGTGCCGATGTTTGGTGTGCCGGCGGCCAGTTCCAAGAGAACGCGCGGCGTGGCACCCGAGGCGACAACCGTTGCCGCGCCCGATTGTGCGGCGCGTTTGGCCGCAATTACCTTGGTATACATGCCGCCACGACCTAATTTTCCGCCTTCGGGTGAGGCCATGCCCTCAAGGCAGGGGTCGCCAGCGGTCACCTCGGTGAGTAGCTTTGCGCTGGGGTTCTTGCGCGGATCGCTATCAAACAGGCCGAGTTGATCGGTAAGAATGACCAGCACATCGGCTTCAACCAAATTCGCAACCAAGGCGGCCAGCGTATCGTTATCACCAAAACGGATTTCATCGGTGGCCACGGTATCGTTTTCGTTGACGACCGGCACAACGCCTAAATCCAGCAAAACCCGCAGCGTGCTGCGCGCATTAAGATAACGCTGGCGGTTGGATAAATCATCGTGCGTGAGCAGGATTTGCGCCGTGTGAATGCCGTGGCGCAGCAAAACATCCGCATAAGCCTGCACGAGCCCCATTTGCCCAACGGCGGCGGCAGCTTGAAGCTCCGGTAGGGCAGAAGGCCGATCTTTCCAGCCTAAGCGCGCCATGCCTTCGGCCACTGCGCCGGAGGTGACAATGACGATTTCTCGCCCTTGCGCCCGAAGTGTGGCGATTTGCTCGGCCCAGCGATCTATCGCCGCTAAATCTAAACCAGCACCATTGCCTGTGACCATGGCGGAGCCAATTTTAATCACCCAGCGCCGATCGGTTTTAAGATGGGCGCGCGCATGGGTGGGTAGGTTGTTGGCCAAGGGGGCGGTTGGGCTCATGCGCGTTTATTCCTCTGTCCACTCAAGGTTCGGGTTTTTATACACAGAGGGCGTCACGACTGGCGCGCTCGCTTTAATGGCCTGTGCCGCCAAATCGGCCGCGCGCGCGGCTTCCATAAACTCCATAATGGCCCACACCAAGGCGGTGGTGCCTTGTTTGTTCAAGGCGCTAATGGCAAAAATGGGGCCTTTAAAATCAAGCTCGGAGCGGAACCGCGCGGTGAGCGCCTCAATGTGTTCGGCTTGCTCTTCTTCTAGCCACTGGTCGATTTTATTCAAAATTAACCAACGCGGGCGTTCGGCGGAGTTCGTGAAGTGGCTTTCATCGTACCGCAGTAGCTCTTCTTCAATGATGGCAACTGATTCGACGGGGTCAACGGCATCAATGGGTTCTACATCCACAATATGCAGCAGCAGATTGGTGCGCGCCAAGTGCCGTAAAAACTGGTGCCCTAAGCCCGCACCCTCGGCAGCGCCTTCGATTAAGCCGGGAATATCGGCCATAACAAAACTGCGATGCGGCTCGGGCGCCACTACGCCCAAGTTGGGGTGCAGGGTGGTGAAGGGGTAATCGGCTACTTTCGGCTTGGCTTGTGATACGGCGCGAATCAGGGTGGATTTGCCCGCATTCGGCATACCGAGTAGGCCGACATCCGCGAGAATGCGCAGCTCGAGCATAAGGCGGCGTTCATCACCCAATGTGCCATCAGTTTTTTGGCGCGGCGCTCGGTTGGTCGAGCTTTTAAAGCGGGCATTGCCTAAACCGTGCCAGCCGCCCTTGGCAACCATGAGGGGGGTGGCGGGATCAATAATTTCCCCCAAAACCTCGCCCGTATCGAGATCGTGAACCACGGTGCCCAAGGGGACGCGCACCCATAAATCCTCACCCTTGGCGCCGGTTTGATTGGCGCCACTGCCATTTTCACCCCGTTGGGCTTCATAGTGGCGCACAAAACGAAAATCGGCCAACGTGTTGAGGTTGGCATCGCCGGCAAAGTAAACACTGCCGCCATTGCCGCCATCGCCGCCATCGGGGCCGCCGTTGGGGACATATTTTTCGCGCCGAAAGCCGATGACCCCGTTGCCGCCATCACCCGCTTTAACTTTTACTTTGGCTTCATCTACGAATTTCATGATCGTTCACCTAGCGGAGCTACGCAGGGTGAATTGATTCAATCCGCCTGCGGCTGAAAACACAAAAGCCCCGAAGTAAACGGGGCTGAAATCTGGGTCTATCCCAGTGAAAATTTGATCGTTGCCCAACGGATAGGCCGTTGTCGCGGTTTACCGTTTAAGCGGTTGGAACGATGCTCACAAAGCGACGCGATTTATCGCCTTTCACTTCAAACTTAACTGCGCCATCAACCAATGCGAACAAGGTGTAATCACGACCACAACCCACATTAGCGCCCGGATGAAACTGGGTGCCACGTTGGCGGATGATGATGCTACCCGCGTTGATGACCTGGCCGCCGTAGCGTTTAACGCCCAAGCGTTTGCTTTCGGAATCACGGCCGTTGCGTGACGAGCCGGCTGCTTTTTTATGTGCCATGACAAAACTCCAAACAGGGCGACAAGGCGGTGCGTGACCGCCTTACGCGAAATTAACCATTAATGCTGGTGATTTTAATCTCGGTAAACGCTTGGCGATGACCTTGATGTTTACGGTGATGCTTGCGGCGGCGGAACTTGATGATGTCCACTTTTTTGCCTCGGCCTTGGCCGATGATTTCTGCGGTCACGGTTGCGCCTGCCAAAGCGGGGGCGCCGACTTGGATGGCTTCGCCGTTAGCGATCATCAATACGCGATCAAGCGTGATCACGCTGCCTTCCTCGCCTTCTAACTTTTCAACCCGGAGCCATTCGCCCGGTTCTACGCGATACTGTTTACCGCCGGTGACTACTACTGCGTACATGTTGGTATTTAACCTTTGTTCAGGTCGCGCACGCTAGCTTTAGTTAAGCCAGTCACACGCTGTGATCTTATGGAAAGGCGGCGGATATTAGCGGGTTGTTTGCCCTCCGTCAAGCACCTTGCGCAATGCAGGCAAGATTTGCTGCGTTGTTGTCGTGATTGCAAATTTAGCCAAGCTCGTCGATACTCAGGCTTATGAATTTAAAACGCATCATTACTTCAATCATGCTGATGTTCGCTGTTTGGCTGCCGCTCGACAACGCGTTGGCGGCTGCCGTGATTGAAGGCTGCCCGATGATGTCGCACGCGTTTGCCGATGGTTTAAATAAAATGGGCCATCCGCACCGCATCGAGCCGTCGGCGCATTGCCATGAGATGGGTGCCGCGATGACCTCAATGCCGATGGGCGGCGATGCCCCGCCGGTTTATCATTGCGTTAATGGCTGCGAGCATTGCAGCTTGTGCTTGTTGCTGGGCTCTGTGTCCTTGCCTTCGGCGGGGGTGATGTCGGTGGTCATACCGGTTTTGCCCCAGTCGCTTTCTTCCCCTTCGGCGCACATTTATTCAGATGTTGCCGCCGGTGTCTTCCGCCCCCCGATCGCTTAACCCTTAGCGGGTTCTTGCGCCTTGAATGGGCGCTTGCTGCGCATTTATTTTGATATTTATCACAATTACCACGTTTACTTGGGCGTGATTTAGCTGATTTGCCAGTGTGCAATCAACTTTATCGCCGCGCTTGAGTGTGGATAGGGGGTTCTATGTTTACAGCGTTATTGCGGCGATTATTGCCGACGTTCACACCGATGTTTATGCCGAGGTCTTTACGGGCTTTGCTGGCTATATTTTTGGGCTGCTTTTCAGCGGCTGTTTGGGCGATGCCGCCTGGTGCAGCGGATGACGATTTGTCGTTGCGGCAGGCGCAAACGCTTGCGTTGGCAAGCGATCAGGGTATCGAATCGGCTCGTCATG
>DZCK01000180.1 GCA_022730245.1 Halothiobacillus neapolitanus | reverse complement strand
CGAATATCGACCGCGACATCGAACACGGTGCCGGATACCACCCGCACAAGTTTGCCTTGCGGTTGTTGCACTTGATAATGCAGGCCGCGCAGCACGCCTTTGGTTGAGCGTGAGTGGTTGTCTTGCACAAATTGCACATCCAAACCCGTGGCCTCTGCGAATTTATGCGCATTGAAGCTTTCCATAAAAAAGCCGCGTTCATCGCCAAATACTTTGGGTTCGAGTATCAGTACATCGGGAATAGCCGTTGGGGTTACGTTCATCAAAACACCCGTTCTTTAAGAATTTGCTGTAAAAACTGGCCGTAGCCGCTTTTGGCGAGGGGTTTTGCCAAGGCTTCGAGCTGGGCATCTGTTATCCATTGCTGCCGCCAAGCGATTTCTTCGGGGCAGGCGATTTTTAGGCCTTGGCGCTGCTCGATGGTTTGAATGAACTGGCCTGCTTCTAACAAGGAATCGTGCGTGCCCGTATCCAGCCAAGCATCCCCCCGCCCCATCAGCTGAACATTGAGCTGCGCCTGCTCAAGATAAATTCGGTTTACATCGGTAATTTCCAGCTCGCCCCGTGCGGAGGGCTTCAAACTTTTGGCTATTTCGACCACTTGCTCATCGTAGAAGTACAAGCCGGTTACGGCGTAATGGCTTTTGGGTATTGTGGGTTTTTCTTCCAGGCTAATCGCGCGGCCCGTTTCATTAAATTCCACCACGCCGTAACGCTCGGGGTCTTTGACTCGGTAGGCGAATACGGTTGCGCCTTGAGTATGGCTATCTGCCTCGCGCAAGCGGCGTTGCAAATCGTGCCCATAAAACAGGTTATCGCCCAGCACGAGCGCCGATGGTGAGTTGCCTAAAAACCCCGCGCCAATGGTGAATGCCTGCGCCAAACCATCGGGGGATGGCTGCACGGCATACTCAAGGTGAATGCCCCACTGGCTGCCATCGCCCAAAAGCTGGGTAAACCTTGGGGTATCTTGCGGGGTGGAGATAATCAGAATATCGCGGATGCCCGCCAGCAAGAGCGTACTGAGCGGGTAGTAAATCATCGGCTTGTCGTACACCGGCATGAGTTGCTTGCTAACCGCCAGCGTCACCGGGTGCAAACGGGTGCCGCTGCCGCCGGCGAGAATGATGCCTTTGCGTTGGGTGTGGTACGGTTTCACAGTGTATTTATTTCATCCAGCATTCGTTTCACGCCGTCTTGCCATTGTGGCAACACGAGGCCAAAGTTACGGCGCAATTTTTCGGTATTCAAGCGCGAATTCTGCGGGCGCGTGGCCGGCGTGGGGTATTGGGTGGTGGGTATGGGGTTGATTGTACGCACTTTAAGCGCACGGCCTTGCGCGCGCGCAGTGGCAATCACCCATTCGGCATAGCCATGCCATGAGGTTTCCCCTTGGGCGGCGAGGTGATAAACGCCAGCCAAACGCGGGTTTTGCAGGGTTATTCGAATGGCGTGCGCCGAAATATCGGCAATTAAATCCGCCCCCGTGGGCGCACCGATTTGATCGCTAATAACATTAAGCGCTTCGCGCTCTGCCGCTAAGCGCAGCATGGTTTTGGCAAAATTGTTGCCGCGCGCGGCATACACCCAGCTGGTGCGAAAAATCAGGTGCGCGCAACCGCTGTTGATAATCGCCTGCTCGCCCGCCCATTTCGTTTGGCCATAAACCGATAATGGGGCAGTGGCATCGGTTTCAACCCACAGCTCTTGCCCACTGCCATCAAAAACATAATCGGTGGAGTAATGCACCAGCAAGGCGCTTGTTCGCTTCGCGGCTTGCGCCATCACGGCAACCGCTTGGTGGTTGATGCAATCGGCCAGATCGGGCTCGGTTTCGGCCTTATCGACTGCCGTGTAGGCGGCGGCATTCACAATCACATCGGGCGCGATGGCATCAATGCTGGCCGCAATACCCGCCAAATCCTGCAAATCGCCACCATAATCGCGGCTGTGGCGATCCAGTGCGATGACCGTACCCAACGGCGCAAGGGCGCGCTGTAATTCCCACCCCACCTGACCATTTTTACCGAACAATAGGATGTTCATACGCTGTACTGCTTTGCCGTCCATTCACGATAGGCACCGCTGGTGACATTCGCCACCCAATCCTGATTATCCAGATACCAGCGAACGGTCTTGCGGATACCCGTTTCGAAGGTTTCGGCGGGCTTCCACCCCAGCTCGCGCTCCAGTTTTGTAGCATCAATCGCATACCTGCGATCATGGCCTGGGCGATCGGTTACAAAGGTGATTTGCTCGGCATACGGTGTGCCATCCGCCCTGGGTTGCTCCTCATCCAGAATTTGGCACAAGGTATTCACCACATCGAGATTGGCCTTTTCATTCCAACCGCCGATGTTGTATACCTCGCCCAAACGCCCCGCCTCAA
>DZCK01000055.1 GCA_022730245.1 Halothiobacillus neapolitanus | reverse complement strand
GTGTATGTCGCGGGGGCAAAAATTGCGGCCCTCGGCTTAAAAGTGCGCCAAGGCCGCTGCTATCATGGCCTTTCGTTTAATATCGACATGGACTTAAGCCCGTTTGCCCGCATTAACCCCTGTGGCATGGCGCGCTTGCCTGTGACGCAATGGCGAGCCTGTTATGCCGAGTTTAATTCGGCCAATGCCTCAATCAGCACGATTGGCCATGCCTTAGCGCACCACCTCAATGACCGGTTAAACGGCCTGAATAGTTAAATTAAATTGGAATCCCCCATGTCCGAGCAGCCCATCGTCTTGATTCCCCCCACACCGGCCATGCGCTCGGCGGATAAAGTCGCGCGCATACCGGTGAAAATTGAGCCCACCACCGATACGCCGCGTAAACCCGAGTGGATTCGAGCCAAGCCGCAGGGGGGCGCCGAAGTACAGCGCCTGAAAAAAATCCTGCGCGAGCAGCAATTGCATACCGTGTGCGAAGAAGCCAATTGCCCCAACTTAGGCGAATGTTTTGCCAGTGGCACCGCCACCTTTATGATTTTGGGTGATATTTGCACGCGCCGCTGCCCGTTTTGCGATGTGGCGCATGGCAAACCCCGCCCCGTGGATGAGGCCGAACCTGCGCGCTTGGCCGACACCGTGGCGGCCATGGGCTTATCGTATGTGGTGATTACTTCGGTGGATCGGGATGATTTGCGTGATGGCGGTGCAGCGCATTTTGCGGCGGTTATTCGGGCGCTGCGGGCCCGCACCCCGCAACTGATTATCGAAATTCTCACCCCCGATTTTCGTGGCCGTGAAGCCATTGCCTTAGATATTCTCGCGGCCGACCCGCCGGATGTGTTTAACCACAACCTAGAAACCGTGCCCGATTTATACCGCGCGGCAAGGCCGGGCGCCGATTACCACGGCTCGCTGAATTTATTAGCCCAAATGAAAGCCCGCTGCCCGCAGGTGCCGACCAAATCGGGCCTCATGCTCGGCCTGGGGGAAACTGATGCGCAATTGATGCGCGTGCTGGCCGATTTGCGCGCGCATTCGGTGGATATGCTCACGCTCGGGCAATATTTGCAGCCCTCCCGCAACCACCTCCCGGTGAAGCGTTTTGTCGCCCCCGCGCAGTTTGCCCAATTGGGGCAAGCCGCTGAAGCACTGGGGTTTACCCATGTGGCCAGTGGGCCTATGGTGCGCTCCTCCTATCATGCGGATGACGGCGGGCGCGTGGCGTTAGCGCAAGCGGGGGCGGTGTGAGCTGCGCGCCCGCTGCCGCAAATTCTGCGCTGGATGGCGTGGGGGCGGCAGATAATGCCTTTGATCGGGCAATAAAATTACAGGATGCCGCCGCCTCTGTGGGGTTCGACTGGCCCGATGTGGCCGATATTTGGGCAAAAATTTACGAGGAATTGGATGAGCTGGCCGTCGGCATGGCCAAGCACGATGCGGCCAATACGGCGGAAGAATTGGGTGATCTGCTCTTTGCCACGACTAACTTGGCACGTCGGCTGGGGGTGAATCCCGAAGCGGCGCTTGAGGCAACCAATCGAAAGTTTATTCAGCGGTTTCAAGAAATGGAGCGAACGGCAAGCCTGGAAGGTGTTTGTTTGATGGATGAGCCCATCACCCTGCAAATCGCGCGCTATCAACGGGCAAAACAGATTTTAGCCGATGGCACTGCGTTTGACCCACTGCGTTAGCGCAGTTAGGCTTTGAGTTTAATGTTTCGCTCAAAAACCCGCTGCATTGTGGCTATTCAGCCGATTTGATGCCTATTCCGCTCAATGAATTGCCCGCCCGCGATGGGTGGCGCAGCGCTTTTTTATGATTTGAGGAGTTCAAGATGTTTCATTTACTGGGCATGGGGCGGCAATCAAGCCCCAAAACGGAGCTGTTATCCGGCTTAACGGTCGCCCTCGCATTAGTGCCCGAAGCGTTGGCTTTTGCCTTAATTGCGCATGTAAACCCGTTGATGGGTTTGTATGCCGCTTTTTTAATGGCATTTATAACGGCGGCGCTTGGCGGGCGCCCAGGCATGATTTCGGGCGCGACCGGTGCCACAGCCGTAGTGATGGTCGCCTTGGTGGCTTCGCATGGGGTTGAATATTTACTGGCGGCGCTGCTCTTAATGGGTGCCATCCAGATCACGGTGGGGGCGCTAAAACTGGGTAAATACATCCGTATCGTGCCGTATCCCGTGTTTTTGGGCTTTGTGAATGGCTTGGCGATTGTGATTTTTTTAGCGCAGCTCGATCATTTTAAGATTAAAGGCGCCGATGGGGCGCTGCACTGGGTTGTGGGCACGCCTTTGATAGTGATGCTGGGCTTGATCGCGCTGACGATGGCCATTGCGCATTTTCTACCTAAATTTACCCGCGCGGTGCCATCGGCCTTGGTGGCGATTGTGGTAACCAGCCTTTTGGCTATTGGCTTGGTCGCTTTGTTTCCTGATTTGCACACCAAAACCGTGGGCGATATATCGAGCATTGCCGGGGGCTTGCCCAGTTTTCATATTCCTGATTTTCCATTGACTTGGGATGCTTTTATGACCGTGCTGCCGTATTCGGTTGTGCTGGCGGGGGTGGGCTTAATTGAATCATTATTAAGCTTGCAGCTTGTTGATGATGTGACAGAAACCCGAGGTCAGCCGAATCGGGAATGTATGGCGCAAGGGGTGGGTAACATTGCCTGCGGATTTTTGGGCGGCATGGGCGGGTGCGCCATGGTTGGCCAAACCATTATTAACGTGGAATCCGGTGGGCGAGGGCGCCTTTCCGGTATGGCGGCGGGTGGTTTTTTGCTCTTGTTTATTTTATTTCTGGCACCGTGGATTGAATTAATTCCGCTGGCCACCTTGATCGGCATCATGTTTATGGTGGTGATTGGCACTTTTGAGTGGGGCTCGCTGCGCTTGTTTGGCAAGGTGCCAAAACAGGATATTTTTGTGGGATTGCTGGTGGCTTTGGTCACGGTGATGACTGATTTGGCTATTGCGGTCATTACGGGCGTTATTGTTTCGGCCTTGGTTTTTGCTTGGGAGCACGCGCGTGAGTTGCGCGTTATCCGCGAAACCAATCGGCAAGGCCAGCAGGTGTATTACATTAAGGGGCCCTTGTTTTTTGCCTCAACCGCAAAATTTAGCGAGTCGTTTAATGTGGCGCATGATCCTGACGTGGTGATTTTAGATTTTGCGCATTCCCGCGTGGTCGATCATTCTGCGCTTGAGGCGATAGACAGCTTGGCCGATAAATATCGGGCAGTGGGTAAAACCCTGCATCTGCGACATTTATCGCCCGAATGCCGGCATTTGTTGAAAAAAGCCGGCGATTTAGTTGAAGTTAATATTAAGGAAGATCCGCTGTATCACGTGGCCGATGAGGTGCGCTAATGCCGAAACCACCTCATCATTCGCTCGTTAAATCGGCGATGGTCAGTTTGCGCCGCATGGTCATGCGTTTATGGTAGTGGCCTTCCATGCGCCCGAGTACGGCATTTAAAAACCACAGCGCCTCGACAATGTGGGGGCCTTTATTGAGCATGGCGCATTCCGCACGAATGCTCATGGCCGCATCGGTCACTTCGGGTCGTGTGGGCACGCCGCTTTTGGCCATACTTTCTAAAATTTGGGTGGCCCAAATCACCGGCACATGCGCGGCCTCACACAGCCATAAAATTTCTTCTTGCACTTCAGATAATCGCTCATAGCCAAGCTCCACCGCTAAATCACCCCGCGCAATCATGATGCCGAGTTTGGCGCTGCGCATACCGGTCAGCAAAATTTTAGGCAGATGAGCAAACGCTTGCCGATTCTCGATTTTAAGCACCACGCCTAAGTTTTCAGCTTGAAGCTGCGTTAATTGGGCTTGAAGCTGCGCCACATCGTGGGGCGTGCGCAAAAAAGAAAGGGCAACAATATCCACCTCGTGCGCTAGGGCGGTGAGATCAGCCAAATCTTTTTCAGTGAGCGCGGGGGTTTTAAAGTCGGTATCGGGAAAGTTGATGCCTTTTTCGGCTTTGATTTTGCTGCCTTCGGGCGCGGCGTGGGTAATGGATACTTGGATCACTTCGCCATCATTGCTCAAAATTAACCCACCTATACGCCCATCATCCAGCCATACCGATTGATCGGGTTTGGCATCGTTAAAGGCCGCTTCGAGGGTGCAATGCAGCTTTGCTTGCTTGATGCATCTGCCATCGGCGGCCCATTGCGCTGCCGTGCCGGGCAGGGGCGCGCGCGTTAGGCACAGGATATCGCCCGCTTTTAAGCGAATTTCCTCGTCAATGCTGGGCGCACCTAAAAGCTGGCCATTAAACTCAGGCTGTGCGGTGAATTGGATCGGGGTGCCATCGGCAATATAGTGCGTGTGGTTAAAGGCCAGCAAAAACCCATCACGGGTGGCCTTAATGATGCGGGCCACGGCTTTTTGGCCTCGGGCATCGTCAAACGTTACGGTGTTTGTATTTGATTCTGGGTTATGTGCGGTGGCGCCAGCCAGACATGCCGCATCGACTGCCCCGAGTGCGGGCTCAAGAATAAGGGTTGGGATTTGTGCATCCGGGGCTGGGTGCTGGGGCTTATGGGTAATCCAAAGCAAGGCCTCTTCGGTCATGCGCCCTTGAAAATCACGCTGGGGGCGGATTTTTAAGATGTTGCCTTGCGTATGGAGCGCGCCCGTGCGGGATTTAGGCCCGGCCAGATCAATTTGCACCAAGCAGGCACGGCCCAGTGTTAGGGCCGTATGCCGAATTTGTTCAATCATGCTGCGCCATGCACCCACGTCATCGTGGGCGCAGTTAATGCGCGCAATATCCATGCCCGCTTCCATAAGATTCGGAATGAGGGTGGTATCGGTGGCCGCTTCACTCGGTAACGTCACCATAATGCGCACATCGCGGTTACTTTGTAGCTCGCCCAATAAATCACGGCTGTGTTCTTGCAGTAGGGCAAAGCCTTGGTGATAGTCGATTGTTGGCGCAGCGGCGGATGTTGCTGCGGATGTTGCGGGGGCGGTTAAGGTTGCGCCGCGCATTTCCTCTAAGCGCTGAGATACCAATGTCAGCGATGCCGCCACATGCGGTTCGAGTAGCCCAAAAGAAGATAATCCCCGCAAGGCGAGCGCTTGTTGCAGTGGGCGAATATCGTGCTGGCGAACCCCCAGATAGCGTAAAAAATTCCGGCTACTTGCGGCAAAATTAGGGTGAATGAGCGCCAAATCATCGCTCATGCGCCGTTCCAGTTCTGTGCCAGCCGCTTGTAGGGTTTTTATTTCATCCAGCAACGGGGTGATTAAATCGGGGGCGATATCAGCAAGCGGGGCGGTATTCGGCATGGGGTAATCCAAAAAAGACTAAAGCGTGTGGGATGTTATTTATAGCCAATGGGCATGACAAAACAGTGTCGCCTAAAGCCCGACAGGCTGCTAGGGCGATGGCTGGGTTGGTTGGCGCAATGAATGCGGATTATTCGCGGTGGTTGTGTCATATTTCAAAGGCAAGATTGACGGTGTTGTTTTTCTATAAACGTGGTAGCAAACCCCAAGGAGCCCGATGATGAGCACTGATATGGAACAATCCATGCACGATTTTAAACAAGGCATGGGCATGATGATGCGCGAAGCGCCCGCGACGATGGCGGCCTTTGATGGCTTTATGAATGCGGCTTTGTGTAATGGTGCGTTGGATACCAAAACTAAGGAATTAATTGGCTTAGGCATGGCCATTACCGCGCGTTGTGTGTATTGCATTGGTATTCATGTGAATAAGGTGTTGCACGCCGGTGGCACGCACGCGGAGATTATCGATGTGTGCCAAGTGGCGATGGTGATGGGCGGTGGGCCTGCGATGACCTATATCGCCGAGGTTAAAAAAGCCTTGGATTTGTATGAAAAAACCGGCAATGCCAGCGCATCGGCCACCTAAAACGTAAAAAGCCCGGAGATTCCGGGCTTTTTACGGTTAATTAAACACGCATTAAGCGGCTGTTAGGATGGCATATAGCTTATCTTTCAGTTCAATGCGTTGTTTTTTAAGTGTTTCAGCATGTTCATCTGAGATGGGGAGATCGTTCTTCTCAGCCTGCTCAATTTCATTGTTGAGCGTGTGATATTGCTCAAATAAATTTGCGAAATGATGATTTTCCATCTTTAACTGATGGATGCGTTCTTTAAACTCTGGGAATTCATGAACGAGATCGTGGTGTTCAATTTGCATAGCGTCACTCCGGTGCGGTTAGGGGGTTAATAAAATTCAAGCGGTGCTGCCATGGCAGAAAAGCGGGCTTAGTATATCTAAAAGCGCGTTATTCCCCGATAAAAAATAGGTTTTTAGCGGCGATAAAGTACGGTAACGCGCGCAATACCGGGCTCATTTTTAAGTGTGTTCAGCACCGCATCTGAGGGGGTGACAAGCCAATCTGAGCCGAGCCGAACCACGGCGCGGGCCAGCGTACTGGTCACACGAATGCTCATAGGCACGCCATTGCCTAAGTAGGGGCGCAGGCTGGCTAAGAGCTGGGTTGTTTGCGCCGCATCGCAGGCAGGCGTTAACTCAAGTAACAGCCCACGGGCTTTTTCAATACGTGCTTGCTCAAGGGTAAGAAGGCGTTTACTGCGCACCCGAATACCGCCGTTGAAACTATCGAACGCCGCATCCCCCTCGACAATCATGAGCTCATCTCGGCCAATTTCTCGGCTGACCCGATCTATTTCATCGCCGGTGATGCGTACCTCGCACCGGCCCTCGCCATCATCGAGCGTGATAAATAATTGCCGATCGCCATTTTGTTGCCGCACGACCCGCTCGCTGATACACAATCCCGCCACAATCACGGGTTCGCCTTTGGCATACGTGCCGGGCGTGGGGGCATCTAGGCGCTCATTAAGGGCGGCGAGCGATTCACTGACCAGGTTTTTCAATTCGGCACTAAAGGCATGAATGGGGTGGCCGGTGAGGTATAACCCGAGGGTGTCTTTTTCTTTTTTGAGTTGTTCGGCATCCGGCCAGGGTTCGCGCGCGGGGATGGCCACTTGTATGGCCGTTTCAGGGGTATTTAAACCGCCAAATAAATCTCCCATGCCGGTGGCGGCTGCGGTTTGAACCTGCGTGGCGGCTTTCATCGCATCGGGGATATGGGCAAATAAGCTCGCGCGATTAGGACCCAGATGATCGAGCGCGCCGGCAAGCACCATGGCCTCAAGCACCCGTTTGTTGAGCGCTTGGGCACCCACGCGCAGGCAGAAATCATTCATGTCGCTGAAGGCGCCAGCCTTGCTGCGCTCTGCGACCAGATGCGCGATCACGCCTTCGCCGACGCCTTTAATGGCACCCAGCCCATACACCACGGTTATGGCATCCAGCGCTTGGAATTTATAGGCGCAATGATTCGCGTCAGGGGGGATGACGGTGAGCCCCATGCGCTTGCATTCGCCAATTAGCCCCACAATTTTGTCGGTGTTATCCATATCGGCCGAGAGCACGGCGGCCATAAAATGCGCGGGGTAATGCGCTTTGAGCCAAGCGGTTTGATAGGCCACTAAGGCATAAGCGGCAGAATGCGATTTGTTAAAGCCGTAGCCAGCGAATTTTTCCATTAAATCGAAGATATACCCGGCTGAATCGGGGTTGACTTCTTTGGCTTGAGCACCCGCCAAGAAAATAGCGCGCTGCTCGGCCATTTCTTCGGCCTTTTTCTTGCCCATGGCGCGGCGCAGTAAATCGGCGCCGCCTAGGGTGTAGCCCGCCAAAATTTGGGCGATTTGCATGACTTGCTCTTGGTACACAATCACGCCATAGGTGGGTTTGAGTACATCGGTGAGCCAGGGATGCAAATATTCGATTTTTTGCTCGCCTTTTTTGCGCAAGATAAAATCGTCCACCATGCCCGATTGCAAAGGGCCTGGGCGGAATAGGGCGACCAGCGCGATGATGTCTTCAAAACTATCGGGCTGCAGGCGGCGAATGAGGTCTTTCATGCCGCGCGATTCAAGCTGGAACACGGCCGTGGTTTCACAGCGCTTGAGCAAGGCAAAGCTTAATTTATCATCCAGCGGGATCGCGGTGATGTCGATCGGTTCTTGGCCATCCGCCTTGCGCGTTGCATTAATGGCGGCCAGCGCCCAATCAATAATGGTGAGATTCCGCAAGCCCAAGAAGTCGAATTTAACTAAACCCACGGCTTCCACATCATCTTTATCGAGCTGTGAGGCCGCCGAGGCTCCATTGGCCTCGCAATACATGGGGGTAAAATCGGTGAGCTTGCTCGGGGCAATCACAACCCCACCGGCGTGCTTGCCCACATTGCGCGATAAGCCCTCAAGCGCGATGCCCATATCGACAATGGCTTGAACTTCTTCATCGCGTTCGTATAAATCACGAAATTCCTGCGAAAAGCGTTCGGCTTCTTTTTGTGAGCGCTCCGTGCGGCCCAACGCATCTTCGAGCGTTACGTCTAATCCCGGTTTCATCGGGATGAGTTTGGCGATTTTATCCACAAAACCATAGGGATAGCTCATCACCCGACCCACATCCCGCACCACGGCTTTGGCGGCCATCGTGCCGTGGGTGGCAATTTGCGAAACCGCCGCGCGGCCATACCGTTCGGCCACGTACTCGATCACCCGATCGCGGCCTTCCATGCAAAAATCAATATCGAAATCGGGCATGGAAACCCGCTCAGGGTTCAAAAAACGCTCAAACAGCAAATCGTAGGGAATCGGGTCAATATCGGTAATTAACAGCGCCCAGGCAACGAGAGAACCCGCGCCCGAACCGCGCCCGGGTCCCACCGGAATACTCTGACGCTTCGCCCACTGGATGAAATCGGCCACGATGAGAAAGTAGCCCGGAAAACCCATCTGGATAATCACATCAAGCTCAATGGCTAACCGCGTGCGGTAGGCTGCATGCTGCTCGGCGGGCACCCGGGCAAAACGCCCCTCCAAACCCTGCTCGCTTAGGGTGCGTAAAAAATCGGCTTCGGTTTCCCCGTTCGGGGTGGGAAAGTTCGGTAAAAAGTTTTTACCCAGTTGCAAGGTCACATTGCAGCGTTCGGCAATGGCGATGCTATTGGCAAGGGCTTCGGGAATATCGCTAAATAAAGCCGCCATTTCTGCCGCTGACCGCACATATTGCTGCGCGGTGTACTCGCGCGGGCGGCGCGGGTCATCAAGCGTGCGGCCTTGCTGAATACACACGCGCACTTCATGCGCATCAAAATCGGCTTCATCTAAAAAGCGGACATCGTTGGTGGCAACCACCGGTAACTGCGCTTGGCTGGCAAACTCGATGGCAGCATGCAGATACTTTTCTTCATCTGCGCGGCCGCAACGAGAAATTTCTAAATAAAACCGCTCGGGAAACCGCTCGGTATAAAAATTTAATGCGGCCTTGCGCTCACGCGCCTTGCCGTGCAGTAAGAGCTGCCCGAGTTCGCCTAAATGCCCACCACTTAGGGCAATCAGGCCTTGGCATTGTGCCACTGTGAGCCATTCGCGCTGCAAAAACGGACGTCCATCGACTTGACCCTCACAGTACCCGCGAGAAATTAATTCAGTTAAATGCCGAAAGCCCTGATTGTTTTGCGCTAATAAAATCAAGCGCGTTGGTGTTGCGCCATCGGGAGAGCGCACCCAGCAATCGGCGCCGAGAATGGGCTTTATACCCGCTTTGCGTGCGCCCTCGAAAAATTTGACCATCGCAAATAAATTGGCCTGATCGGTGAGCGCCAACGCAGGCAGGCCGCGCTCTTTAGCCGCTGCGAGCAGGGATTTAATCCGCAGCGTGCTATCAACCAATGAAAATTCAGTATGCAGGTGGAGATGAACAAAACTCATGGATTGGCAATTCCATCAATGATCGAAGAACGGGTGTGTATTGTGACAGCTTGAGGTGCGGTTACGGGGCGATTTGATTTTTTTCTTGCACCGCCAAAATATCAGGGCAGTTCTTTTAGCGTTTGAACGCAGTTTAAACGCCGATTTGCATGGTGAAAATTACAGGCTAATTTGCGCTGAAATGATTCGCCATCATAAAATTGCCGTATGCTGGCGGGGTTTGCGTTAAGTTAAATTTTAAGAGTGGGTTGGCATGCGTCCAAGTTCAATAGAGTCGGGTTTAATGGGTCACACACGCAATGCCTACGGTGTGCATTTATCGCTACAGGCGCGTCTTTTTCGGCCTTTAATTTTGGCAAGCCTCTTGGGTAGCGGGCTGTTTTTTACCCCGGTTGCACAAGCATTTGATTTAAATGATGTGAACATTCAAGCCAAACAACTCGCCGCTTCAGGTTATGTGGCAACCCCCAAAATCCCCGAGGCACTCAGCCAAATCGATCAAGCCACTTTTGATCGAATCGCTATTAAACCCAGCGCCGCTTTGTGGCCATCGGCCCGCTTTGGCGTAAGCCCGATTGCGGCAGGGTTTATGTACCAGCAACCGGTGACACTCTATGAAGTAACCCCGCAATCGGTAGCGCCACTGGTGTTCGATAAAGCCAAGTTTGATTGGCCAAGCGCCGCGTTTGCGCAAACCGTGCCTGCGAATTTAGGCTTTGCAGGGTTTTCGGTGGATTACCCGCTGACAGGGCAAGATTCACACGATGTGATGCTCACCTTTTTAGGCGGCGCGCAGTTTGGGGTGGTGGCGGCCAATCAGGTTCCCGGGGCGCATGCGCGCGGTATAGCCATCGATACCGGCCTGCCTCAGGGCGAAAAATTCCCGATGTTTACTAAATTCTGGCTGGTTCGCCCTGAATCAACCGATAGCCAGCTTACGATTTATGCGTTACTCGATGGCGAATCACTCACGGGTGCCTATGCGTTTGTGGTGCGGCCTAATGGGGATCAGGTTGATGTGCATGTCACGGCGAATTTGTTTCCGCGTAATGGCATTAGTCGCGTTGGTTTGGCACCGATGTCTACCATGTATTATTACGGCCAAATTGGTCAGCGCCCTGCCGGGCAGTGGCGGCCAGCGGCGTATGAATCCGATGGCTTGTTAATGCACACCGGTGAGGGTAATTGGGTGTTTCGCTCCTTGCGCAATCCGTCTGAATTGCGCACCAATCAATTTGATGCCGATGGTATTCGCGGTTTTGGTTTTATGCAGCGCCAAACCCGCTTTTGCCAATTTGAAGACCCCATTGCGCGTTTTGAAAAACGCCCGTCACTCTGGGTGACCACCGAAGCTGGGTTTGGCAAGGGCAAAATTGTGTTGGTGCAAATCCCCACCAATAGCGATGTGCATGAAAATCAAATTGCTTTTTTCCAACCGACCGCGCCCATC
>DZCK01000054.1 GCA_022730245.1 Halothiobacillus neapolitanus | reverse complement strand
CGATCAAGCACGCCTTGGCTGTGGCCATGCGCGGTATCAACCACCAACACATCGACCCCCGCCGCCACCAACGCCGCCACGCGCTCTACGGTATCGCCGCCTGTGCCCACCGCAGCGCCCGCCAGCAAGCGCCCTTGGGAATCTTTGGAGGCATTCGGGTGATCGGTCGATTTTTGAATGTCTTTCACGGTAATCATGCCGCACAATTCAAAGCGATCGTTTACCACCAGCACTTTTTCAATGCGGTATTTATGCAGCAAAGCCTGCACTTCATCGCGCCCCGCGCCTTCTTTAACCGTCACTAAATGCGCCCGCTGCGTCATAATTTGGCTCACTGCTTGATCCAAGTTGCGCTCAAAGCGCAAATCGCGGCTGGTCACAATGCCCACCAAATCTTTGCCATCCACCACGGGCACGCCACTGATGCGGTGATCGCGGGTTATTTTCAAAACCTCACGAATACTGGTGTTGGGCGATACGGTGATGGGGTCTTTAATCACGCCGGCTTCGTGTTTTTTCACTTGCCATACATGCTCCGCTTGCGCGGCGATGGTCATATTTTTATGGATAATGCCGATGCCGCCTTCTTGCGCTAAGGCAATGGCCAAGCGCGCTTCGGTTACCGTATCCATCGCCGCCGATACCAACGGCACATTGAGCCATACGTTACGGGTTAACTGGGTTTTTAAGGATACTTCACGCGGCAGCACGGTCGAGTGCGCGGGAACGAGCAACACATCATCGAAGGTCAAGCCTTCTTCAACAATACGCATCATAAAGATCTCTTTCGGAATGAAAATTTTGTCGATTATAGAGATTGGAGCCAAGCGGGTAAACTCAATCTCGCTTAGCGTGTAGCCGTCACTTTAACAGTACGCTACATTCATCTGGCACCAAAGGAATCCATAGGAGAGATAAAGAATGAAAAATGTTCAGAAAATCGCCACCGCATTTGCCGCCACCGCTTTAATTGTGAGCATGGGCGTTGCCAATGCGGCCGATCAAGCGGAATACGATAAGGCCAAAGCCACGGCGATGGCTGAAGTCAAAACAGCGGAAACCGATGGGGTAAGACCCTGGAACCCGCAACCTAAAAACCCCATTTTGGAACATGCCGATGATTTAGCCGCTAAAGGCGATTTTGAAGGCGCCATTAAATACGCCAATTACATTGCCGAATTGCAACCCATTGCCATTAAAGATTGGAACGCTCAGCCCAAAACACCGGGTCCTTACAAGCCTTAATTCATTTTATTCACTGTGAAAAAACCGGGCTGTTGTCCGGTTTTTTATGGGTGCACTCCTAACAAGGCACTCAAGGGCGGGATGATTTTGGGCGCATGGACATGAACTTCTTTATCGCGCCCCATTTGCCCCCGATGCAAATGCACCTGAGCTTTTGCCACGCCAAATGCTTCAGCAATAAAGGCGATAACCGCCGCGTTCGCCTTGCCCTCGACCGGCGGCGTGGTTAGGTACAATTTAATGCGATCGCCCAACACTTCGCCCCAAGCATTGCGACTGGCGCGGGGCTGCACTTTAAGCCGCAAAATTAAGGTAGCCTCTTGCCAGTAAAAAAACGCACCCGGCGCGCCCATTTTAGGCTCAAGCAAGGCGGCTTAACCAGCCGAGCGGGCTTCAAGCGCCGCCCAGCGGTCGATTAGCGCTTCTAACGCTGCATCAAGCGCCGCCGCACGCGCTAACAGTGGTTGGCTCTGCGCGCTGGGTAATTGATAAAAATCGGGCGCAGCCAAGGTGGTGGCTAATTGGGCTTGCTCCGCTTCCAGTAGCGCAATTTCTTCTGGGATCGCCGCCAGTTCTAGGCGCTCTTTATAGGTTAACGCTTCGGCGGCAGGCTGCTCGGCCTGGGTGGCTTTGGCCTCTATTTTCGCCCCAGGCTTGGTGGCTACCGCAAGCTTTTGCGCCTGTTCCCGATCCCGAATCGCCAGCCAATCCTCATAAGTGCCCACCACTTCACGGATTTTCCCCTCGCCTTCAAACACGAGCATACTGGTGACGACATTATCTAAAAACGCGCGATCGTGGCTCACCACCAGCAAAGTGCCATCAAAATCCAAGAGCACTTGTTCGAGCACCTCTAACGTTTCTAAATCTAAATCGTTGGTCGGTTCATCGAGCACCAATAAATTGGCCGATTGGGCAAATAAGCGCGCCAATAACAAGCGGTTACGCTCGCCGCCCGAGAGCGATTCCACCTTGGTGCGCGCCCGTTCCGGCGTAAACAAAAACCGTTGCAAATAGCCGATGCCGTGCATGTTGACACCATGCACATCAATGCGATCCCCGCCATCGCAGATATTTTCGAGCGCAGTCCAATTCAGCTGCAATTGGGCACGATGCTGATCGAAATAGGCTACTTGCAATTGGCTTCCAAGCTTTTCAATGCCGCGATCGGGTTTAATTTCACCCAGAATTAATTTAATGAGCGTACTTTTGCCCACGCCATTGGGGCCGACCAAACCGATGCGATCGCCGCGCAAAATGCGCAAATTCAAATCATCAAAAATAACTTTGCCCTTAAATTCTTTATGGATATGTTCGCCATCGAACACGATTTTGCCGGAGGTTTTGCTGCTGGCCACCGCGACTTCAACTTTGCCTTGCTTCACCACGCGTTCGGCGCGCTCGGCACGCAGCGCCTCAAGCCGACGCACGCGGCCTTCGTTACGGGTGCGGCGTGCCTTCACGCCTTGGCGAATCCACACTTCTTCTTCAGCCAGAAATTTATCGAAATCGGCATTTTGAATTTGCTCGGCGTGTTCACGCTCTTCGACGCGGCGCAAATAGTTTTGATAATCACCCGGCCATGAGCTTAATTGCCCCCGATCCAACTCTAAAATGCGGTTAGCCAAGTTTTGCAGAAAGGATCGATCATGCGTAATAAAAATCACCGCGCCCACAAAGCCCTTAATTAAGCCTTCTAACCATTCAATGCTGGCAATATCCAAATGGTTGGTGGGCTCATCGAGCAGCAACACATCAGGCTGCACCACCAAAGCTTGCGCCAGCAGTACCCGCCGCTTGGCGCCCCCCGAGAGCGATTTCACGCTGGCATTCGGGTCGAGATCGAGCCGGGTAATTACCTCATCAATGCGTTGCGCCACGCTCCAGCCATCCACCGCCTCAATTTGCTGCTGCAAGCGCGATAGCTCATCCATCACCGAATCATCGCCCGCACTGAGTTTATCAATGCAGGCATGGTAGGCCGTCAGCACTTGCTCGATACCGCCTAAGGCTTCGGCCACCGTGGCATACACGCTGGCGGTCGAATCCATGTGTGGGTCTTGCTGCAAATAAGCAATGCGCGCGCCGGATTCCAGCCGCACCTCGCCCTCATCCGCACGGGTGATGCCCGCTAAAATCTTCATAAACGTGGATTTACCCATGCCATTGCGGCCAATCAAGGCAATGCGCTCGCCGGATTCCACCGTTAAATTCACATGATCGAGCAGCACACGGGTGCCCAAGGCAAAATGGAGGCGTTCTACGGACAATAACGGCATGATGAATCTAACTTTGGAACTAAAGAGGCGCGTATTGTACGACCTTGCGCCCACAGATGCCGGAACCTATGCACAATAATTTATGCCTACACCCAAACAAAACCCCCTGCCAAGGAGCATTCCATGACGCGTATCCGCCCGATTTATTTATCGCTGCTCGCCCTGCCCGTCATCGCGTTGATGCTGTGGCTAATGCCACCTGCCGCAACGGCACAAGGGTATCCACCCTTCCCCGCCCATAGCCCGTGGTTTAATGTAAGCCAGCCGCTCACCACCGCTGAACTTCATGGCCGAGTGGTTTTACTCGATTTTTTCACCCCCGGCTGCATTAATTGCATTCACATGATTCCTGTTTTACAGCAACTAAAAGCCGAATTTGGTGATGATCTTTTGGTGGTGGGGGTTACTTCGCCCAAGTTTACCGCGTCAAAACAAGCCGACAACATGGCGCCCTTTCTGCGGCGTTTTCATATTGATGAACCTGTGTTTATTGATGCCAACATGACGTGGTGGCAGCACTATGGCGTATTCGCCTGGCCAACTATTTTGCTGCTTGGCCCCGAAGGCCATGTCATCCATAGCTTCACAGGTGAGCGCAGCGTGGCGCAAATGGCCCACCCCATTGGCGAGCAAATCGCAGCGGCAAAAAAAGCGGGCACCCTCACCCACCCCAAATTACCGCTCATAACACGCACGGCGGATACCGACTTTTTTGTGTTACCCACCAAAATTGCCGTGTCAGGTAACAGGGTCGCGGTGAGCGATACCGGCCACAATCGCATCGATTTATTCAACACAGCAGGCCTGCTCATCGCACAAATTGGCAGTGGCAACGCCGGTTTTACCGATGGCAGCGCGGCCACTGCCGAGTTTAATCGCCCGCAAGGCTTGGCTTTTATGGGCAACACCCTTTTTGTCGCCGATACCGATAATCAGCGCATTCGGGCGATTAATCTTGCAACGATGTCCGTCACAACCGTGGCAGGCAATGGCACACGCGGCGAGGGGCAAATAGCCCCGAGCGCACCGTTGGCCACCCCGCTCAATTCCCCTTGGGGGTTAGCGAGCCACCACGGCTCGCTTTATATCGCCATGGCGGGCGATCATCAAATTTGGCAGTTAAACCCCGCTAAAAATACACTGGCGGTATTTGCCGGCAGTAGCGAGGAAGGCTTGCGCGATGGCGAGCGGCGCACCGCCCAATTTGCCCAATCCAGCGGATTAGCCTTTGATGCGCACAATTTGTATGTCGCCGATCCCGAATCCTCCGCCATTCGGCAAATTAATTTAGATACCGGGCTGGTGATCACCTTAGTAGGCAAGGGTTTATTTAATTTTGGGGATCGGGATGGCGCCGCCGCGCAGG
Source organism: Halothiobacillus neapolitanus (assembly GCA_022730245.1). Lineage (GTDB taxonomy): Bacteria > Pseudomonadota > Gammaproteobacteria > Halothiobacillales > Halothiobacillaceae > Halothiobacillus > Halothiobacillus neapolitanus_A. The sequence continues at coordinate 6,420 of DZCK01000054.1, read as the reverse complement.
CATTGCTGCAACATCCACAAGGGGTGGCCTATTTGGATGGCGCACTCTACATTTGCGACACCTTCAACAATGCCATTCGCAAACTCGATTTAGGCAGCCTACGCGTCAGCACCGTGATTAAAAATCTTGCGCAACCCAATGGCATTGCCGTTTTAAATAACCACACCCTTTTAATTGCCAATACCAATCAAGATCAAGTCATCGCATTAAACCTCAACAACAACCAAACCAGCGCTTGGCCGCTCCCTCAAAACACCCACATCACCCCGCAAATACCAAGCCCGAAACTGAGCCCAAAACTGCGCCTTGAACCACAACCGGCGCCCGCATCGTGAACGCCACCCCCGCCCGATGGGATATTTTTTGCCGCGTGATTGATAACTTCGGCGATATTGGCGTGAGCTGGCGGTTGGCGCGCATTCTTGCGGATGATTTAGGCCAACCCGTGCGTCTTATTGTTGATAATCTAAACGCCCTAGCCCAGCTAGAACCTGCATTGGGCGCGACATTGCCCACCCAACCGCTCGATAGTCACCCCAATATTGAAGTGATTGCGTGGACCCATCCCGCGCAGCATCTCGTGCCCGCCGCGTTTGTGATTGAAGCGTTTGGCTGCGCCCTGCCAGAGGCGTATCTCGCGTTAATGCCGGGGCGCACCGGGGCTTGGTTCAATTTAGAATATTTCAGTGCCGAGGCCTGGGTAGCAGGTTGTCATGGGCTCTATTCTTCCGAGGCCAATGGCTTGGCAAAGCAATTTGTATTTCCGAGCACCTTGCCCACCGCAGGCGGTTTATTGTGTGAAGCCGCGCTGCACGCCGAGCGCGATCAGTTCAGGCGCGATGCAAATGAACGCGCGCGCTGGTCACAGCAATGGCAAGTCCCCATGCCACAACCCAACAGCTTAAAGATCCTGCTATTCGGCTATGAAAACGCCGCGCTCACACCGCTCATAGGCGAACTCCAAGCGCTTAAAACTCAGCCGGTAACGATTTACATCCCCGAAGGCCGCCTGCTTACCTCGGCAGCCCGAGCGGTTAATTACCCCAAATTGGTTGCCGGGCAAACGCTACAACAAGGCAACCTCACCTTGCATATTTTGCCGTTTTTACCCCAAACACAATTTGATCGATTGCTCTGGCTATGCGACATCAACTTTGTGCGCGGCGAAGATTCGCTCGTGCGTGCCTTGTGGGCCGGCAAACCCTTGGTTTGGCAAATTTATCCCACCGACGACAACGCCCACTGGGCCAAGCTTGATGCCTTAATTGATTCGATTAGTAGCGGCTTGTCACCTGAAAGCCGCAGCGCGTGGCAGCGCATTAACCACGCATGGAATCAACAATCCCTAAGCCCGAACGATTGGCAAGCCTTCGTCTCCGCGCTACCTGAATTAGGCGCACACGCCGAGCGCATTCGTCTGATGCTCGCGCAACAAACAGAACTTGCCAGCTGGCTAGTCAAAACCGCCTTTGAGCGGTTACAATGCGCCACCAAATAATCTAAGGCTTGGTTTTTCAGGCCTTTTTTTCCTTGCATTATTTCCTTGATTACTGGGTGTTACATGAAAACCGCACAAGAATTTCGCGCTGGCAACGTCATTATGGTCGGCAAAGATCCGATGGTCATTTTAAAGGCCGAGTTTAATAAATCAGGCCGCAACTCTGCGGTCGTTAAAATGAAGCTGAAAAACTTGCTCTCCGGTAGCAGCACCGAGACCGTTGTTAAAGCCGATGACAAATTCGATCAAGTCATTCTCGATAAAAAAGAATGCACCTACAGCTATTTTGCCGATCCTTTATACGTATTCATGGATGCGGAATTTAACTCGTTTGAAATCGAAGCCGAAGATATGGGCGATACCGTGCAATGGATTGTCGATGGCATGACCGATCCCTGCGAAGTGGTGTTCTACAACGACAAACCAATCTCAGTCGAGCTGCCCACCATCATCGTGCGCGAAGTGGCATACACCGAGCCCACCTCGCGCGGTGATACCTCCGGCAAAGTCATGAAAGAAGCCAAGCTCACCAACGACACTGAAATTCAAGTGGCCTCGTTTATCGAAATTGGCGAGAAAATTGAAATCGATACCCGCACGGGCGAATTCCGCAGACGCGCAAACTAAGCTTAAATTTAGCCGCGCCTGAACGGTGCGTGCCACATTCCGTCAACCGCCCTCTCTGGGCGGTTTTTTTTGGCGCTAAATTTGCTTTGTATTCATTGAATAAACCAAACGCTCACAAAGAGGCACCGACATCATGGAACATCCGCTTGATCTGCGCGATTCCGATATCGTGTTGCTCTCTATTTTGGCACGCGAAACTGAGCTTTCACGGTTTTTCACCCTCGCGGCAAATGCCGCCGCCAAAATTGTGGGCGCCGATGGGGCGGGGTTAATTTTGCCCGAGGGCGATCAACTAAAGTATCGATTTTTCGAGGGCTTACCCCCACAATTTGTCGCGCTCACCCAGCAACCATTTCATCGCAATACCGGCGTTGCGGGTGCTGCGCTGGCACAAAATCACCCCCTATTTATTGATGATTATCCCCGCAGTGATTTAGCTATGCCGCAATTTGTCGCCACCGGGCTTGCGGCGAGTTTGAGCATCCCGATTCGCATTAGCGATCAGATCGAGGCCGTACTTGCACTATCTTGGTTCACGCCATTAGCGCAATCACCCAATATGCGGCAATTAAGTTTGGCGACCCTATTTGCTGATTTCATTGGCACCGCACTGTACCGCGATAAAATTGAATGCCACCTTAACCAACTCGCCCACAGCGACCCGTTAACCGGCTTGCCCAATCGCGCCGGCTTTTATCAGCTGCTGGATCAAACCCTGCGGCGCGCGCAAACGGGTGAACGGCACACCGCATTGGTGATGATCGATATCGACCACTTCAAAACCGTCAACGATACACTTGGCCATGAATTTGGCGATCGGTTGCTCAAAGAAATCAGTAATCGACTCAAAGAAGTGATTCACCCAGAGGATAAAATCGCCCGCCTAGGCGGCGATGAGCTGGCTGTTTTGATTGAATCCGCCCGCCATCTCAAAGATGTGCAAGACATCGTGCGGCGCATCAGCCAGGCCATTTATCTGCGCATTGGCCGCGCGGGTGAATTTGTGCGCATTTCGGCCAGTATCGGCGTATGTGAAATTCACCCCATTGAAACCCGCAATCATAACGCCCTCATGTGCGCGGCAGATTCGGCGATGTATCAAGCCAAGCGCGCTGGGGGCAACTGCGTTGTATTTGCGCCCTTTCTCTCGCCGGATGTGGCAGGTTAGATTCGCTTAACGCGAGCGGTTAGAATGAAGCCCACTCATTTTTAAACGCCCCGGGATTATCATGCCCTCAAGCCCTTCGCCCTCTGCCCTCACGCCTGGTTTTATCCTGCTGCAAAGCAATCGGCTGGAAGTGCTGCGACAGCTATTAATCGATTGGCTTAAAACCAACCCCTTAGCCCCACTTGAAAATGAAACCGTGCTCGTGCAAAGCAACGGCATGGCGCAATGGCTCAAATTGGGCATGACCAGCGCCCGCGCGCCATCGGGTGGGGGGCTAGGCATTGCCACGGGGGTTGAAACGCTCTTTCCGGCACGATTGCAATGGCAGTGTTACCGCGCCATCTTAGGCTTGGATGCGGTGCCCCAAGACTCCCCTCTAGACAAAAATCTGCTCGTTTGGCGCTTGATGCGCCTGCTGCCCGCCCAACTGAACACCCCCGAATTTAAACCCCTGCGCCATTACATCCACACAAGCGACACCCCGCACAGTGTCATTGATGAGCGACGCTTATATCAACTCGCCCTGCGGCTGGCCGATCAGTTTGATCAATATCAGGTATACCGCGCCGATTGGTTACTGCATTGGCAACAAGGGCAAATCACCCTGCCCCCAAGCGGCTCAACACAAAAAAACACCCCGCTAGATGCCGAACAACAATGGCAACCTCGGTTATGGCAAGCCATCATCCAAGATGTCAAATCCGAGCAACCCGAAGATCATTCAAGCGAGTTATTTGGCCGCGCCGGCTTGCATTTAGCCTTTGTGCAAGCCGCCAATCAACACAATCAACATCCTACGGGTTTACCGCGCCGAATCATCGTATTTGGCTTATCCGCCATTGCCCCTCAAATATTAGAGGTGCTGGCCGTTATCGCACGCTGGACTCAAGTCATCGTGTGCTTGCAAAACCCCTGCCAGCACTACTGGGGCGATATTATCGATGGCCATCAGCTTTTTGCCACCGCCTATCGTGGCCAGCCGCCGCGCAAACACAATCCACCCACGAACCCAGAAGATTTGCACACCCAAGCCAATCCATTACTTGCAGCATGGGGGCGACAAGGCCGAGATTTAATGCGGCTACTCGATGCATTTGAAGACCAGACAAGCTCCACAGAATCGACGCGCAACCTATCAATAGCTGCCTTTGAAGCCCCCTCCACGCATGCAATGCCAAGCTTGCTGGCGCAAATTCAAGACGATATTCTCGAATTGCGCAATCCCGAAGAGCTGCAAAAACAGTCTCGCCGCTTAATGCTTGGCGAAAGCCCCTCCGTGCAATTTCATATCGCCCATAGCCCGCTGCGCGAGGTGGAAATTCTGCACGATCAACTGTTGGCCGCGCTACAAACCGATGCCAGCCTGAACCCAACCGACATCATCGTCATGGTGCCAGACATGGCCATTTATGCGCCATCCATCGCCGCAATTTTTGGCCGCATCGAGCGCAAAAGCCCGCGATACATACCGTTCAACGTGGCCGATCAAGCCACCGGCCAGCAAGCCCCTTTGCTGGGTGCCCTAAACCAGCTGCTAACCCTACCGCACGCCAGAATCGGGCGTAGCGAAATGCTCGACCTACTCGCCATTCCGAGGTTACGTGCCCGATTTGGCATCAAAGAGGCGGATCTTCCCACCCTACACACCTGGATTAACGAAGTCGGCATTCGTTGGGGCATTGATGCCACCCACCGCGAACAATTCGGCCTCCCCCCTGGAATCACGCAAAACACATGGATTTTTGGGTTAAATCGGCTCCTACTGGGCTATCTCAGTGGCGATGACCAAGCCATTTGGCAGGGCATAGAACCCTATCCGGCGATGGATGCCAGCAGCGCTGCCCTCATTGGCTATTTGGCCGATTTCATCGAACAAATCAACCGCTACACCCACCGCTTGGCGCAAGCCAACACACCACAAGTGTGGCATCAGCTATTCCACAGCCTCATGGCCGACTTCTTTTTAGAGCCCAGCGAATTAAATACCGAACAAAACGCGCCTTTAATTGATGACGATCTTGAAGCCCACGAGCGGCTATTAGCCGGATTAGCGCGCTGGCAAGCCGATTGTCAATCCGCGCACTTCAACCAGCCTATCAGCCTCGATACCGCCCGGCACGCCTGGCTAGATCGCCTTGAGCCCCACCGATTACAACAACGATTTCTGGTCGGCGGCGTCAATTTCGCCACCCTCATGCCCATGCGCGCCATCCCCTACCGACACGTTTATTTGCTGGGCATGGACGATGCCAGTTACCCCCGCCGCCAGCCCCCCAGTGATTTTGATTTAATGGCCAGCCGCTATCGCCCAGGCGATCGGGCACGGCGCGATGATGACCGCTATTTATTCCTAGAAGCCCTACTCGCCGCCCGAGAAAAATTTGTATTAAGCTGGGTAGGCCGCCATATCCGCACCAATCAAACTCGGCCAGCCTGCGTCATGGTCAGCCAGCTCCAAGATTATCTGGATCAGTTTTGGCATAGCCAAAACACCGAAAAATCCAGCGAAACGCTCACCACCCGCCACCCACTGCATCCCTATAGCCGTCAATATTTTTCACAAGAAAACTCGAACCTATTTACCTACGCCACCGACTGGCGCGCCATGCATACCCGCCTTGAACCATCCACCCAAACACCCCGTGAGCACCCCGCAGAAAATTTACCGCACTGGCAGCCCGAGCGCAGCCTCTCGCCCAAAATGCTGGGTGAATTTTTACGGGCACCCACCCATGTTTTATTCAAAGAACGCTTTCACATCACCTTGCCAAGCCTTAGTGACAACATACAAGACCATGAGCCATTTAAACTCGATAACCTAGAACTTTGGCAAATCAAACAACAGCTCAATGATCGGGTGCGCCAACGCAAGGCAACCGAGCCACAATTTGCCAACCCCACCGCAACAGAGCTCCAAGCCTTTCTGCAACAACAATATAAAAACCTGCAACTGAGCGGCGAGCTCCCCATCAGCAGCAGCCTAACCGCCGACGAGCTCATCGCCCCGCTGCTATCACAATGGCAACGCTGGCAAAATCTCGCGCAACACTTTTGCCACCCAAACACCAACCCACCCATCCACAACCTAACCAGCCAAAACGGGCTTACCCTCGAGGCAACCATCGAC
>DZCK01000179.1 GCA_022730245.1 Halothiobacillus neapolitanus | reverse complement strand
CGTTTCCGGGCGGCTCATACCAGCGGGCGACAATGCTGCCTTTGCCCGCGCGGTAAGCCAACTCATAGAGAATCCCATGGACAGCGCCCACGCCCGCCAATTTGCTGATCGCTTTGCGTGGCACGAGTTCGATGCGCAGTTGTATCAGCATCTGCGGGAAATGAAATGAACCTGCTGTTCATCGGCAAACGCCATTACACCCATCGGGACGCACTGACAGAGTGCTATGGCCGCATCTATCAACTGCCCCTGCACTGGTCGCAACAAGGAGTGAGCACCCACTTGTGGCTGATCGACTACCACGGCAAAAGCCGAGTCAAGCGGGATGATGGTAGCCTCACCATAGACAGCACGCCCATTCGCAGCGTGTCGTGGATTATTAAGGGTTTGGCAGTTTTTTGGCATCGTTTCTCTGGCAAAGCGCCCACGCACATCATCGCCAGTGGAGACGCCTACATCGGCCTACTCGGGTGGCTGCTTGCGCGACTGACCGGCGCCTGCTTCGTTTTTGATGTGTACGACAAATACGATGAATTCGGCGCTTATCGCAAGCCGTTGGGTTGGGATCTCTTCGGTTTTTTGCTTCGACACGCGGATCAATGCTGGTTCGCCAGCCGCCGCCTGCTCGGTCAACTCGGTGATGCGGCGCGTGGTGATGCGCTGGTGATGAACGGGGTCGATACCGCACGGTTCAAGCCGATGGATCAAAAAGAATCAAGAGCAATGTTTGGTTTGCCAGAAGCCACTCCATTGATTGGCTACTTTGGCGGCATGGAGGCGGATCGGGGCGTTGCTGATTTAATTTCGGCAATTTCGCTCCTTCGTGATTCTGGTTTAGATATTGACCTCGTTTTGGCTGGAAAAAAAAATCCTGCCACACCGATCCCTCAAGAGCCTTGGTTACATGATTTAGGGAACGTGGCCTTTCGTGATATTCCGAACGCTTATTCAGCGGTAAATGTTTTTGCTATACCCTACAGGCGAACTGCTTTTATGGATGCAGGTTCATCCAATAAGATTGCCGAAGCCATTGCCTGTGGCTTACCCATTGCGGCCACCAACACCCCCAATCTCATTGATAATTTTCCCGACGCAGAACAGATTCTTTCGGAACGAATCGCGGAGCAAGAAAACCCCGCCAACTTGGGGCGAGTCATAAAAAAACAAGTAGAATCCCCTGTGTTTTTCGCAATGCCAGATCAAATGACTTACCCAGCCATTGCAACAGAAATTCTAAAAACATTAAGAAATATGCAATGCAAAGGAAAGCAATGAAAACCATCGTTTGCATCATCGGAACACGGCCAGAAGCCATCAAAATGGCTCCAGTAATTAATGCCTTAAAGAAAACCGATTGGGCCCGTTGTGTTGTGATCGTGACAGCCCAGCATCGTGAGCTACTTGATTCCATGCTTGAATGGTTTGATATAGCCGTCGATCACGATCTAAATCTCATGCGAGCAGCGCAAACACCCGGCGAGCTTCTGGGGCGCATGTTGCCTGAGCTGGAAAGCCTACTTCGACAAGAGTCAGCCGATGCGGTATTGGCGCAAGGGGATACAGCCACAACTTACGGTGCCGCTGTGGCCGCATTCCATACGCGCATACCTTTTGGGCACATTGAGGCCGGTTTACGCACCTACGATCTGGCGCATCCATTCCCAGAAGAAGGGTATCGGCAAATGGTCAGCCGTATTTCGCACTGGCATTTTGCGCCAACACAGCGGGATGCCGAGGCACTGCGTCGTGAGGGCATAGCCGAAGATCGCATATTTGTCACAGGCAATACTGGTATTGATGCCTTGCTTGATACGGTTGCACGCTTGCCACCCGCACCAAGTATGAAAAATGAGCGAATCATTCTGTTAACCGCACATCGCCGAGAAAGTTTTGGTGAGCCGCTGCGTGGCGTGTTCAAAGCGCTAAGGAAAATCGTAGAAGCAATTCCAGATATTGTGCTTCGATACCCTGTACACCCAAATCCACAAGTTCAAGCGGCAGCGCGAGAAATTTTATCCGGCCACCCTCGAATCGACTTAATCGAGCCGATGGATTATGTGGATTTCGTTGCGGCCATGCGTGACGCAACACTCATACTCACCGATAGTGGTGGCGTTCAAGAGGAGGCACCGGCATTAGGCAAGCCCGTTCTTGTATTGCGAGAAACAACGGAACGCATGGATGCGGTAGAACAAGGACATTCGATTTTGGTGGGTACAGATTCTAAGCGGTTGTTTGATATGCTTTCAAAGTTGCTTTGTGAGCAAGAATCAATCAAAACCTTGTCAAAGATTGGTTTTCCATTTGGCGATGGAAGTGCAGCCATTAAAATTGTTAATTTTCTAAATTAAAGCATGTGCATTAAATGAAAGCAGTAATACTAGCCGGTGGTTTTGGTACGCGAATTTCCGAAGAAACC
>DZCK01000178.1 GCA_022730245.1 Halothiobacillus neapolitanus | reverse complement strand
GCTGCAATCCACCGATCAAACCCTGCTCAATAAAGCCGCGCAAGATTTTTTACCCGTGTTGCGGCAAGTGCCCGGCGTGACCAGCGTCGATTCCAGCCTGCAAATTCGTAATCCGCAAATCAACGTGCGCATATTGCGGGATCGGGCGGCCGCGTTGGGCGTGACCTCAAGCGCGTTAGAGCAAACCTTAAATCTCGCGTTTGGCGGCACGCAAGTCAGCACCATTTATGGCGCAAGCGACCAGTATCAAGTGATTGCCCAGCTTGATCCGCGCTACCAAAATGACATGTCCGCGCTGGAAGCCATCTCCGTGCCCGGTGCCAACAACACGCTCGTGCCTTTATCCGCCGTGGCACAGTTTTCAACCGGCGTGGGGCCTTTATCCATCACCCATTACGGCCAGCTGCCCTCTGTGACGCTTTCGTTTGATTTGCAACCCGGCTACTCGCTCGATCAAGTGAGCCGCGCCATCACCCAAGTGGCCGAACAAGCGCTGCCGCAAAATGTGAGCGGCCAATTTGCTGGTTCCGCCCAAGCCTTTCAAGAGTCACTGAAAACCTTGCCGCTCTTGTTAGCGGCCACCATCTTGGTGATTTATGTCATTCTGGCGATTCTTTATGAGAGCTTTATTCATCCCATCACGATTCTCACCGCCCTGCCGCTCGCCGGTTTTGGCGCGCTGGCCTCGCTCTATCTGTTCCACCAGCCGCTCGATGTTTTCAGCTTTGTCGGCATTATCATGCTGGTGGGGTTAGTGAAGAAAAACGGCATCATCATGCTCGACTTTGCCATTCATCGCCGACGCGAGGGCGAAAGCGCGATTGATGCCATTGTGGATGCCTGCGCCGTGCGTTTTCGCCCAATTACCATGACCACCTTAGCCGCCATTTTAGGCACGCTACCCATTGCCATTGGTTTTGGTGCGCAAGCTGAAGCGCATCAAGCCTTAGGCATCGCGGTCGTGGGGGGCTTAATTTTCTCGCAGCTCTTAACGCTGTATGTGACCCCCGCGTTTTATGTTGTCGCCGAGGGCTTCAGCCGAAAACCGCATCCCGCCCAACGGCCAGCCGCTCATCTGAATACGGAGCAAACCTAAATAGCCCACCACACCCACGGGCTGGGTATTTATGGCCTGGTATTTGCTTAACTTAAAGCGAAAATACGACACACCGCCCGAGGTAAAAACCCAATGCCTGCGCCCAACCTAACCGCTCAGCACAGCAACACCCTCTCGGCTTATTGCCGAAACGGGGGGTTAGCGCTCATCACGGCAATCGCCGGTTGGGCGAGCGCAGGCAGTATTGTGGCGCACGCGGAGGAACCGCCCGCGCAAACGCCCCAATTCCAAAGCGCGCAATCGATTGAGTCGGCTATTCAAGTTTATTTAAAACAACAAGTTGCCGTTGGCATACACAGCCAATTTCAAGTAACCCCGCTCGATCCGCGCTTACAACTTAAAACCTGTAATCAACCCCTACAGGTGCAAACCAACCGCTTAAGCGTGCCACAAGGCGGCCGCCTAACGGTACAGGTAGCCTGCCAGGGGGATGCCCCTTGGCGGATATTTGTCCCTGTCAAAATTATGACGCCCGTAACGGTATTAAGCTTGGCTCGCCCACTTGCTCCCGGCGCGCAAATTACCGCGCAAGATTTAAGCACGCAAATCGTGAATGCCAATAGCCAAACCAGTGCCTATTTAACTCAGCCAGCCGATGCCATTGGGCTAGTCGTGACACGACCCATGCAGGCTGGGCAAATTTTAACGCAGCAAGACCTCAATGCCGCCCAAATCATCAAGCGCGGCGATCGGGTCACACTCATTGCCGGCGGTGATGGGGTTAGTGTATCTGCCGAGGGCATCGCGCAAGGTTCCGCTGGCGCGGGGCAGCGGGTGATGGTCAAAAACAGCCGATCCGGTGCCCAAGTTGAAGGAATCGCACGAGATGCGCATACTGTCATCATTCCCTAAAATCTTTACGTTTTTTGCGTTAAAGTTTGCGCCATCTTGGCCGATAACGAAGGCAAACGTAAATTTTAAGGCGATAGGTTGTATCAGTTTTAAGCAACGCACCCATTCGCCCATACAAGAGAGAACATCATGAGCATAATTAACGGGTATAACGGCAAAAACGCGTACAGCAGCCCCGCTATCGACAACCGAGCGACCGGAAAACCCAGCACCTCTGCGGGCCAAACAGAATCCGCCCCTGATGAGGCTGCGGTTAATTTATCGCCCACCGCGACCGCCATGCAAAAGCTGACCCAATCGCTTGCCAGCACACCGGCTTTCGATCAGGCTAAAGTTGATCGAATCAAATCCCTTATCGCCGATGGGCAATATGCGGTGGATCCTGCCAAAATTGCGACTAAATTTTTAAGCCTTGAAGCCTAGTCAAACAGCCTAGTCAAAGCACCCAAGGCCGCTCAGAGTTAAAGGCAAA
>DZCK01000177.1 GCA_022730245.1 Halothiobacillus neapolitanus | reverse complement strand
CACCCCACCAGAACGTGCAGAAGGCCAACTGGCCGAAACCTACCGCGAAATCCAAGCACTGTTCGGCATGGTGCCAAACGTCATGCAAATGGGCAGCGCCAGCCCGGAACTGCTCGCCAGCCGTTGGCAGGCCACGCGCTATTTCCGCAATCACCCCAACCTAGGAATGGCGTTACAAGCCACAATTCGCCTGCTGGTTTCCGATGCCAATGATTGCGCCTATTGCGTGGACTTCAATGCCGCCATGCTCATCAACACCTGCGACCAGACTCCGGAGCAAGTCGCCGCCACGCGGCAAGATCCAAGTCAGGCACCGCTGTCCGCCAAAGATAAGGCGCTGTTGTTGTTCACGCTTAAATCCTTGCATACGCCCGCAGAAGTCAATGCCGAAGACGTCGCCGCCCTGCATGCGCTGGGCTGGACCGATCGAGATATGCTGGATGCGGTGACGCTCGCGGCCTATACCCGTGCGGTGGACATGATCCTCAACACCTTTAAGGTTGAACGGGATTTTTAATCTGTTCCACTAAAAATCCGTTATTTTGCTGTACAAGGTATTTGGTTTTGGATACGAGAAATCACCATTCTGCGGTATCCAGATCAAATATTTTCCCATCGCGCAGTACGCAGTTCCAAAGGTCGCACAAACACATAAGGCAGCACCCAAATAGACCTCAGAGGCATCGTGTCATGCGCCACAGCGACATCGGCAACCGATGCGCCGAGTTGCTGACATAAGACCCAGCAGAACAGGTGGGGCGGCTAGACGCTAACAGTATATCTAATAGAATAAATGTAAAAGAGAACCCGTAGGTTCTCTTTTTAGTTACCGCGTTAGCTATACGTTGCCGTTACCCGATGGGCGGCGGCGTGGGCCACCCGTGCTGGGTTGGGGGCGTGTGCCACCTGGACTCGGCTGTGCGCGCGGTGCGGCGGTATTGCCTCGGTTGTCGCTACTGCGATTGCCATTGGCTTCCCCCCGATTCGGGCTGCGATTGGCGTTAGCGCCTGCCCGACCTTCGCTGGCGTAGCCGCTGCTGGTGCGGCCTGAGCCACTAGGACGGCCTTCACCAGATCGTGCCGGTGCGCTGCCGCGAGCGGGCATATCCCGCCGGGGTGGGCGTGCGCCTTGGGGCTTGCGTAACGGCTCGGGCCGTGCGTTAGGGTCTGGCTCAAAACCGGGCACGATCACGCGTTCTAGTTTTTGGCGAATGGTGCGTTCAATATCGGCGAGCAACTTGTGCTCATCCACGCATACCAATGAAACCGCTTCGCCACCGGCACCCGCGCGGCCGGTGCGGCCAATGCGATGCACATAATCTTCTGGCACGTTGGGTAACTCGTAGTTCACCACATGGGGCAGGGCATCAATATCAATACCGCGCGCGGCAATATCGGTTGCCACTAACACGCGCAGTTTGCCCGCTTTGAATTGGCTTAATGCCCGCTCACGCGCGGCTTGGCTTTTGTTGCCATGAATGGCCATGGCCGGAATGCCGTCGCTATCCAAGCCTTCCGCCAATCGGTTGGCACCATGTTTGGTGCGGGTAAACACCAACACTTGTTGCCAGTTGCCATCAATAATTAATTTTTGTAACAGCGCCTTTTTCGCATCTCGATCTACAGGATAAATACGCTGCTCGACCCGTTCGGCGGTGGTGACTTGCGGTGCCACTTCCACTTTGGCGGGATTATCCAGCAGGTTGTGTGCAAACGTTTTAATTTCTGGCGCAAATGTCGCTGAAAAGAGTAAGTTTTGGCGCTGGGTAGGCAGCAGGGCGAGAATGCGCTTGATGTCGCGGATGAAGCCCATATCAAGCATGCGGTCGGCTTCATCGAGCACTAAAATTTCAACGCCGCCGAGATCAATCGAGCCTTGGCCAACGTGATCGAGCAGGCGGCCTGGGGTTGCGACCAGAATATCGAGCTTGCGTTGCAGGCGATCGCGCTGGGGATTGATGTTGACGCCGCCAAAAATCACCATCGAGCTTAATTTAAGGTCTTGGCCATATTGTTTGACGCTGTCTTCGACCTGTGCGGCAAGCTCTCGGGTGGGGGTGAGCACCAGCGCACGAATGCGGTGTTTGTTGCTGGGGTGCAGCACGGGTGTGGTGGCTAAACGCTGCAACAGGGGCAGGGTAAAGCCCGCCGTTTTGCCGGTGCCGGTTTGGGCGGCGGCGAGTAAATCACGACCCGATAACACGAGCGGAATGGCTTCACGCTGAATCGGGGTTGGGGTGGTGTAGCCAACAGCGTGAAGTGCGCGCAGCAATTCGGGCATGAGGCCAAGTTCAGCAAATGACATGGGTATTCCAAAAATAGAGGGGCAGATTAATCGAACCGCGCATGATACCGGTTTATTTGTGATTCGGTGGATTAATCTGTGGCGCTAGCAGCCTGTCGGACTTTAGGGAAATCGGCTGCAAATCCATCTGAACGGTG
>DZCK01000053.1:8307-11584 GCA_022730245.1 Halothiobacillus neapolitanus | reverse complement strand
ATCGTCTCGCTGGAAATCAGTTTGGTGGTGGCCTGCGCCGCTGCTGCCGCCGCTACCGGTGCAGGGCTGGCTGCTGCCGCAACCGGTGCTGCGCTGCTGGCCGCTGCGGGTGCTGCGCCACCCCACAACCCAATATAGGCAGCTAAATCGGCAATATCAGCATCAGATAAACCGGCAGCTTGTGGCGCCATGGTGCTGTATCGCGCGCCGCCTAAATTATGCTTTTTAAGGTAATCCATATCGCCTTTTTTGAATGCGGTCAGAATGGCCGCCGCATCGGCTGAATTAAGTTTGGTTAAATCAGGGAATGCGCCGCCATTGCCTTTGCCGTCTGCCCCGTGGCAAGCCGCGCAGGTCGCGTATTTGGTTTTGCCAGCGGCGGCATCACCAGAGGTTGCCGCTGCCATAGCGGGCGCTGTAGCGGCGGGAGCCGAAGCAACCGCAGGCGCGGGTGCCGCTTCTGCCGTATGGCCGCCCAGTTCGGCAATGTAGGCCGCTAAGTTGGCAATGGCTTCATCGGTTAAGTTTGTAGCTTGCGGCGCCATCGTGCTGTAGCGCGCGCCGCCTAAGTCATGCTTTTTCAGGTAATCCATATCGCCTTTTTTAAACGCGATAAGAATAGCTTCGGCATCGGCTGCATTGAGTTTGGTTAAATTTGGGAAGGCGCCGCCATTACCCTTGCCATCGGCACCGTGACAGGCGGCACAGGTAGCAAAAGCGGTTTTGCCCATCGCCGCATTGCCCGCCGCGCTGGCGGCTACGGCAACCGGTGCCGCCGCAGGCGCGGCGGGAGCCGCCGTACTGGGTGCCGCGCTTGCAGTTAAGGTGGGTGCGGATGTTTGTGCGTATTCATCTTTAAAGGCGGAACGATCAACCACGCTTACAAGCGAGCTGACCAAATAATAAACCGCAGCAAGCAAGACAATCGCGGCGACAAAGCCGACAAACTTCGCATTGGAATCAGACTTAGGGGCATTACCAACGGCCACAGGAACCTCCGAGCGTCAAAAATTGAATCATCAAAACAGGGCGATAACGAAACCCGTTATTCGCGTAAAGCATTTTAAGTAAAAGCGGCAAACCACGCCGTGCGTTTGGCGTATTGCGGCATTAAACACTTTTAATTTGTGCAAAAGTATATAGTGAATTGATTTTTTAACCCATACAAACGCTTAATTACCCTATTATTTTGACGCTATGGTTACCCCTAAAACCCGTGCCACGCCATTGAAACTCTCTGATTCGGTTGAACTTTTAACCGGTGTGGGTGTCCGTGTGGCCGCGCAATTGGCACGCTTATCTTTGCTGAGCATTGGCGATTTATTGTGGCATTTGCCGGTTCGCTACGAAAATCGAGGGCAAATCATGCCGTTGGGCGCGTATTTGCTGGGGCAATCGGTGTTGGTTCAGGTCACGATTAGCGAGTCTAAGCCCTTGATGCGCGGCAAAGCGCGGCAGGTGGCGCAGGGGTTTGATGCATCGGGTGATATTACCTTATGGCAGTTTGGTCGTTTTGGCCCCACCCTGCAAACGGGGCAAACCTATTTGCTGTTTGGCGAGGTGCGTGAGGGCGCGCATGGCCTTGAGATGGCGCAACCTGAGTTAATGAGCTCAGCGCAACTCGAAGCAATTTTGCCGATTTATCCCAGCACCGAAGGCTTGGGTCAGAACAAGTTGCGGTTGCTGGTTGCGCAGGCGCTCAATGTGGCTTTGGGGGATTTAGATGAATTACTGCCGAGCGCATTGCGTCAGCGGGAAGGTTGGCCTTCGTTGTTGGTTGCTTTGCAGCGGATTCACGCGCCCACATTAAGTGCGGGCTTACCGCAGCGCGATGAGGCGGCCTATGTGCGGCTAATTGTGGAAGAGTTGCTGGCGCACATGCTGGCACTGCGGTTAAAGCGGCATGAGTTCATGCAAACACAGGCGCCGCGTTTTTATCAGCAATCCACGTTGTATCAAACCTTGCTTTCGCAGTTGGCTTTTGCACCCACGGGCGCGCAGGCACGGGTTTTGCGCGAAATTCAGGCCGACTTGGCGCGCGGCGCGCCCATGTTGCGCTTGGTGCAGGGCGATGTGGGCTCGGGCAAAACCTTGGTCGCCGCCGGCGCGGCACTCTCGGCCATTGAGCATGGGTATCAGGTGGCGTTAATGGCGCCCACGGCCTTGTTGGCCGAGCAGCATCAGCGCAATTTTACCCAATGGTTTGCGCCGCTCGGGGTTTCGGTGCAGCTGTTATCTGGTCAGCAAACCGCTGCCGAGCGCAGAGCGGGCTTGGCGGCTTTAGCGGATGGCCAGGCGCAGTTGGTGATTGGTACCCATGCCTTGTTTCAAGAGCAGGTGGTGTTTGCACAGTTAGGTTTGGTGATTGTCGATGAACAGCATCGGTTTGGGGTGCATCAGCGTTTAGCGTTGTCGGATAAAGGCGCCAGCCCCGAGCGCGCAACGCATCGCCCGCATCAATTGGTGATGACGGCAACCCCGATTCCGCGCACGCTGGCGATGAGTGCCTATGCTGATTTAGATGTGTCGATTATTGATGAGCTGCCACCGGGGCGCGCACCGATTACCACGGCGCTGGTGCGGGCGGATCGGCGCGAGCAGTTGATTGAGCGCATCAGTGCGGTGTGCGCGCAGGGGCGACAGGCTTATTGGGTGTGCCCGTTGGTGGAAGATTCTGAGCGCATCGAGGCGCAGGCAGCCGAGTCTACGGCTGAGTATCTGCGGGAATCTTTGCCGCATTTGCGCATTGGTTTGGTGCATGGCCGCCTAAGTGCGGCTGAAAAAAATGCCGAAATGGCGCGCTTTAAGGCGCATGAGCTGGATTTGCTGGTGGCCACCACCGTGATTGAAGTGGGGGTTGATGTGCCCAATGCCTCGCTTATGTTGATTGAAAACGCCGACCGCATGGGTTTGGCGCAATTGCATCAATTACGCGGACGGGTGGGGCGCGGTTCGGTGGCTTCGTTTTGTGTGCTGTTGTTTGATGAGCCGATTTCCGACAAAGCGCGCGCACGCCTGCAATTGATGCGAGAAACGCAAGATGGTTTTAAGTTAGCCGAGGCGGATTTGGCGCAGCGCGGTCCTGGGGAGATTTTGGGCACGCGGCAAACGGGGTTAGCCAAACTTAAAGTAGCCGATTTGGTGCTGGATGAGCCTTGGCTGGAACACGCACGAGCATTGGCCGATGAGCTTATCGCAGTGCAAAGCCCGAATATTCCTGCCCTGCTGCGCCGCTGGATTGGGGCAGCGCAGCATTATGGGCAGGTGTGAGCCCCGT
>DZCK01000053.1:0-8207 GCA_022730245.1 Halothiobacillus neapolitanus | reverse complement strand
TGTCTATCGTACGTTATGAACCCTTTGGCTTGCTCACCCAGCTTCAGCGTGGGCTTGAGCGGGCTTATGAAAAAAATACGGGTGATGGCTCAACCGCGACGGCGCAGTGGTCGCCCCATGTCGATATTAAAGAAGAGGCGGATAAATTTATCATTCACGCCGATGTGCCGGGCGTAAACCCGGAAGATATCGACATCCATATGGAAATTGGCCAGCTCACCATCAAAGGTGAGAAAAAAACCGAAGCGACAACCGACGGCGAACAGTTCAAACGAATTGAGCGCACCTATGGCTCATTTTATCGGCGCTTTGGCCTGCCGGATTCCGCCGAGGCCGATAAAATCTCGGCGCGTTGCAAGAGCGGCGTGTTAGCGGTAACCATTCCCAAGCGGGCGTCGGTTCAGCCGCGCAAAATTAGTTTGGCCAATGCCGATTGATCTTAAGAGCGTGAAAATCAAAAAATGTGATTTTTGATTTTCTGGCACGAGCAATCAGTTAACAGATCGTTCGTGCGTATTGAGTTGACCGCACAACCCGGCACTTGCCGGGTTTTTTATGCGCTGCCCAGCGTGCTGACTTGGTTGCGCCCTGCCGCTTTTGCTAGATACAAGCCTTTATCGGCCAGATTGATGAGGGCGCTCTGTTCACAAAAAGCGGTGGGGCGCCATTCGGCAACACCGAGGCTGACGGTGACAAAAGGCTGCACGGTGCTGGCGGGATGGGGGAGTTCTAGGGCGGCGACGCTGGCGCGCACGCGTTCGGCCACGCTCAAGGCATCGCTTAGCGATGTTTCTGGCAAGATGACGGCGAATTCTTCGCCGCCGTAGCGTGCGGCCAAATCTTTCACGCGAAACAGGCCGGCGCTCACGGCTTTGGCCACTTTCATCAACGCATGGTCGCCCGCTTCATGCCCAAGGGAATCGTTGTAGCGTTTGAAATAATCGACATCAATCAAGATCAGTGAAACCGGCGACCCTTCCTGCTGCGAGCGCCGCCAGGTGGTCATCAGGTACTCATCAAATTTACGCCGATTGGCAATGGCGGTGAGGCCATCGATGTACGAGAACTGCTTGAGCTGCCGATTGGCCTCTGCCAGCTGCTGGGTGACTTTGCGCAAGTAAACTTGGGTGGCGATCCGGGCAAGCGCCACGGGAAAATCCAGTGGCTTGGCTAAATAATCATTGGCGCCGCCGGTAAGCGCTTCGACGATGGTATCGGAGCCATGCCGCGCGGTTACCACGATGACGGGGCATTCATGCGCGGAAAACTTACTGCGAATTTTGCCGAGCACGTCTTTGCCGGTCATATCGGGCATAAGCCAATCGAGCAAAATGACATCGAAACTATCGTTATCTAAGCGTGCAAGCGCCTCATGACCACTGTTGCAGGTGGTGATTTGGTAGCCTTCTCGCATTAAGCGGCGCTGCATGAGCTCTAAGTTTTCGACCCGATCATCAATGATTAACAGATGCCCCTCGGCGTGGGTGCCCGCCTCGGTGGCGTCGCGGGGTTTTGTGGGGGCGACATCGCCTAAATCGATGATGGGTTTGGCCATTAAGACTTCTAGCAAGGCGCGCAGGTGACCGATGGCCGTGTGGATTTTTTCGACATCAGGGCAGGCCGATTGCCAATGGGCTTGGATGAGGGTGTTGAGGTGGTTGAAGTCGGCTTCGATTAGGGCCATTTTGCCGCGCCAGTCGGGGAATAGGGCATCAAAGCGCCCGACAGTGAGCGGCGTGGGGCGGTTGATGGTTTCTAGCATTTGATGCGCGTCATTGAGCAAGGTTTGCAGCGGTGCCGCCAGTACATTGCGGCACACGGTTGGCAAATCTTCTTGCAACATTTCGGTGTAGCCAATGAGATGGTTCAGTGGCGTGCGTAAATCATGGCGAATAGACGCATCGCAGGGGTGAAGTTCGGCCATGGTTAGCTCCTTGCCGCCAAACGCTGTTCTATTTTTTCGAGCAAACGAGGCAGGTCAACGGGTTTGGTATCAAAATCATCGCAACCCGCTGCAAGCGCTTTGCTGCGCTCGCCTTCCATTGCGTGTGCGGTAAGGGCGATCACGGGAATAGATTGGGTGGCGGGGTTGGCACGCAGGGCGCGGGTGGCCTCCCAGCCATCTAAAATGGGCAGGCTCATGTCCATTAAAATTAAATCGGGGGTGTGCTCTTGCGCCATGGCGAGGCCCTCGGCGCCGTCTACGGCGAGCAGAACCTCGTAGCCGTGCCGGATTAACCGCCGCGAGAGCATGTCGCGGTTCATTTCGTTATCTTCCACCAGTAAAATTCGTGTCATGGTTGGGTCCTATTGCTTGGCCGGTGAATCATGGTGGGTGTGCTGAGCGGCGCAAATTTGTGATTGCAGGCGCGCGATAATGGCTTCTTCACTCTGGCCTTGGCGCTCGATAACGTGCAGGGCGCGGGCTTGAAGCCGTTCTCGGTCGGTTTCGGTGAGGGTTTTGGCGGTCAGCACGACCACGGGCAGCGCATCAAAGCGGCTGTTTTGCCTCAGGGTATCCAAAAATGTAAATCCATCCATGGTCGGCATCATTAAATCTAAAATCACTAAATCTGGGGGTGGGTTGGCATTAAGCCAATCGAGCCCGGATTGGCCATCGGTTGCCTCGCTGACGCGGGTGCCCTCGGGTTCAAACACGCGCTTGAGTAAATCCCGGTTGTTGGCATCGTCGTCGATGACCAGCACATGGCAATTTTTAGGGTGCGGCGCATGCTGTTTGAGTAAATCAAGCAGCGCATCACGGTTGACGGGTTTGGTTAAAAACTGTGCGGCGCCAAGGGCATAGCCCAAGCTTTTCTCGTGGGTCATGGTGAGAATGAATACGGGGATGTCTTTTAGCGCAGGCTCGGCTTTGAGCGTGGTGAGCACACTCCAGCCATCAATGCCCGGCATCATGATGTCGAGTGTGATGAAGTTGGGGTGCTCGGCCCGCGCCATGGCTAAGCCATCGCTGCCGTTGCTGGCGGTGATGACGCGATACCCCGCTCGTCCCATGGAGCGACGGATTAAATCATGCACGGATGGGTCATCGTCGATCACCAAGATGGTACCCAGCGGCCCTTCGCTTGCCTCTGCGCTTGGCCATTCGTTTGATATGGGATGCGGCGGTAACCCCTCGGCGCTGGGCGCTGCATCGGTCGCAGGCATTGCCGTATGGCGCGGCAGCACAATGGTGAACACGCTGCCCTCATTCGGGGTGCTGCTGGCCACAATATCGCCGCCCATCATGCGGGCAAAATGGCGAGAAATAGATAACCCCAAGCCCGAGCCGCCATATTTGCGGGTGGTGGAGGCATCGGCTTGGCTGAACACTTGAAACAGGCGACTTAATTGTTCGTTCGTCATGCCGATGCCGGTGTCGGTGACGGTGATTTGGATTTGATCGTCTGCGGGCGTGGTGACGTGGAGTGTTAACTGCCCTGCGTGGGTGAATTTGGCGGCATTGCTGATTAAGTTGAGTAAAATTTGGCGGAATTTGGTTAAATCGCTCGTGACTTGGCCTAAATTTTCCGGGCAAATGAGCTGGATTTGATTGTGATTTTTTTCAATGACGGGGCGCGCGGTATCAATCACCGTTTGCATTTCAAGGCACAGAGCAAAAGGTTCGAGATAAAGCGCCATTTTGCCCGCTTCAATGCGGGAAATATCCAAAATATCGTTCACCAGTGCGAGTAAGTGTTTGCCGCTGTTCAGAATGCGCGCTAAATCGGGCGCATATTGGGGGTTGCCATCCTCGGCCGATTCCTCGATTAAAATCTCGCTGTAACCAATAATGGCGTTCAGTGGTGTGCGCAGCTCGTGGCTCATATTGGCCACAAACTGACTTTTGGTTTGATTCGCCGCCTCGGCATCCGCGCGTGCTTGCCGGGCTTCTGCCAACAGATGCTGAATTTGTTCGGTGCGCGTCGTTACGGCGGCATTAAGGGTGTGTTCTCGGTTGGCAACCTCGTGCGCCATCATCCGAAAACTGCGTGCCAATTCGCCGGGCTCATCGTTTTGTTGCGCGAGCTGGCGCAATTTTGGCTCATCGAAAACCGCGAGTTGCTCGGCGGTGGCCGAGCCAGAGCCGATGGCCCGCGCGGCGGCGGTGAGCCGTTGAATGGGGCACACCACGGTGCGGCGAATTTGCCAAATTAAGAGCGCCGTGCCGATCGCAAAAACGCCAAAGAAAATGCCCATCGCACGCATTAAATATTGATGGCCTTGAGCAAACACCTCATCGGAGGGCACGTAAATGGTTTGCGCGGCCACAATTTCCCCAAGCTTCCAGCCAAAACCGTGTTGATCGCCATAGGTCGCCCGCAGGCTTTGGGGCGCCGCCGCAGGGGTGGAATGACATTGCAGGCAAGAGGGCTGCGTGACGGCGAGGGGGCGAGCGGTGTAAAACAAATTCCGCCCGCCTTCTTCACGAAACCCAGATAACACTTTAAGTGCGGGGTCGGCGCGAAACCGGGCAATTAGGTTTTGTTCAAACGTATCGGCCTGATCGCTTAAGCTGGTGGGATTCAGCGTGGCTTCTTTGTACGCGTAATCGGCAAATAACGGATCCGCACGGAAGGTCTCAAACACCGTGCGAGCGGCAAACGCGGGCACCGTTTCGGCAATAAACTCGGGGCTGGTGTGTAATTGGTCGCGTAGTTTTGGGTTGACATGCAGACTGGTGTAGCTGCGTACCGAGTTCATTACCCGAGTGAGCATTTCAGCGCGCATTTGAATTTCGGCCTGCGCTTTGGTATTCATCGCGTTTGAAAGGAAAACCCCCGAAACGGCAATGCTGAGCAAAAAGGCTAAGATTAAAAAAGCGGTAAGCTTGGTGCCAATGCGAAAGTGCTGCAACATGGTTCATCATCCTTGATGTTATTTAGTGCCGTTGAGATGGTGCCGCGAGCCGGATGAGGGCGGGTGGCGATCACCATTGAACACGCTGTTATTAAATTACATAATAAAGAACAAAATAAATTCAATGGGTTGTCGGCTAATCAGTGGCATTGTGACATAAACTAACCAACCCGCGAATCGGTTGCAAAAAATAGATACCCCTCTGAGCAAGGAAGCCTCTTTGAAACTCGCATTATCCTCACCCGACATCAGCACAGTGCCAACCCAAATGCAGGGCATGATGGGCTGCGCGCGTCATCAGGGCGGGCGCAGCAGCCAGCAAGATCAAACCCTGTGCTTAACATCACAAGATAAACGCTGCCAATTTTTGGTGGTGGCCGATGGTGTGGGCGGCCACGTTGGGGGTGAATTGGCCTCGCGCTGCGTGGTAGATGTGGGCGCCGAGATGTTTCCTACGCTGCTTAACCACGGCCTTAAACCGGCTGAATTTTTAAGCCGGTTTTGCGCCCAGGCGAATCAAGAAATTCGCACGCGTGCCGCGCAGGCAGGCTCAGAGGCTTATTCCACGGTGGTCGCCTTACTGGTCAACGAGACCCGGGCTTATTGGGCGCACGTGGGCGATAGCCGGCTTTATGGGTTTAAGGGCAGCACCTTGATTCATCAAACCCGCGATCATTCGCTGGTGCAGCAGTTGTTTGAGCAAGGCAAAATCACAGCGGCAGAGCGCGCCACGCATCCCGATCGCAATCAAGTTCGCCAAGTGCTGGGTATGGATGCGACCGTAAGCCCCACGTTGGGTGAAATGGCGCTCAGTGCCGATTGTGCTTTTTTGCTTTGCACCGATGGATTTTGGGAACACATGGCACCGGATGAAATGGCGCTGATTTTAAGCGCGGAGGATTTAGCCTTTACCGCATCGCTTTGGGTGCGCCAAGCGGCGCGCCGAGGCGGGGCGCAGGGTGATAATGTCGGGCTGGCCTTGTGGCGTGCCCCGCGCCCAGTGGCACGGCGCTGGTCTTTTTTTCGTTGATTATGGGGTGGTGATTCATGCAGCTGATTAAAACGGCAGCCAATAAATTCTTTCGTGCGCCCCGAGGTTTGCTTTGTGGTGGGGTATTGATTTTTTTTCTGGCTGGGTGCGCGCAATTGCCTCCATCGGCAGAGGGCGCGCCAGGCAATGACGAGCACGCAGCCGAGTTATCGCCGCATGACGCCGACCAAGCGGGTGAGGCTTCGGCAAGCCCGGCCCCATTGATGGATTTAAAAAGCATTATTCGATTAATCGAGGCGGGGCAATCCGATGCCGCCCAGCGCGCGCTTAAAACGTATTTGGCTAAAGATCCGAAAAATTCCGTAGCCTTGAGTTTGCAGCAGCAGCTAACCGTTAACCCGTTGGTTTATTTGGGCAAGCCTGTTGCGCGCTACACGGTGCAATCGGGCGATACCTTGGGTGGTATTGCGGCCAAATTTTTAGGCAATCCTTTGAAATTTGTTATTTTGGGGCGATACAACCAAATCAGTCGGGTGAAAGATTTACGCGTCGGGCAGGTGTTAAAGCTACCCGTTAAGCTCAATGCTGATGTTCTTGCCGTGGCAGAACCCGACGTTGCGCCCGCGATAGCGACCGAACCTGCGCCCATTGCTGCCGACGGGGCGAGCCTGCCTGCCGCCCCACCAACGCCAACCGCTCCCGTGCCGGAGCAAAATGCGGCGGGTGCCTTGGCATCACCCCGTGTCACCTTGGCTAACCTATCGCCAGCGCAAAGGGCGCGCGTGCAAAAATATCATGAGGCGGCTTTGGTGGCGTACCGCAAACAAGATTTAGACAACGCCATTGCGCTATGGAATAAAGCGCTGGCGATAGAACCTAATTACGAGCCCGCGCTCGGTTATCGTGCCCGTGCGCAAGAGTTGCAGCGGCGCTTAAATCAAATGGGCGCGCATTAGGGGGCGCTTGGCGGGTTAGTGCGGCGCGCTTTAAAGCGGTTGCGCCGATTTAGCCAAATCGAGTGTGGCGGTGTGTGCGGCGCGGGGTTCTCTGTCCATGGCGGGCGCGTTGATGGCTTCGTTTTCGGATGGGTTGGCGTCGCCTAGCAGCATTTCTTGCTGCAATTGCCGGGCTTCGAGCACATCGGCCATGGCATTGTAGGCCGAATAAAGCTGCGCAAAATCATCGCGACGATTCAGTCGGATGCGGTGTTCAAAGTGGCCTTGCTTGATTTGTTCAAGCGCGTTGCTTACCGCATCCAGCGGCATTTGAATGCGGCGGGTTAGCCAATAAGTGCCGCTGATAACAATCAGTAAAATCACGGCAATCCAGATAAGCAAGGTCAGTAGCGTGGTGTGGCTGGCCGCCGTGAGTGCATCGGTGGCAAGGCCAATGCGCAATTGCCCCACGCGTTTATCTTGGTATTCAATGGGCATTTCGAACACATAAAATGGTGCACCATCGAATTGGTGTACCGCGTACACCCGCAAATCGCCGCGCTTTAACACCACATGGTCATCTTGAAGCTGGGCGGCCATTTGTTCAGCCAAACGGTCGCCCCGCGTTTGCGCCTCGGTGGTGCCGTTGTTGTCTTTGATCGCCATATACACAATTTCGCGGTTATGGCTCATGCTATCTACCCACGATTGCAGCGCGAGCTTGTCTTGCAAAATTAAATCTTCGGCGGTTTGCACGGCCACCCATTGCGATAGGCTAAAGCCATAATCGTAGGCGAGGTTGGTCATGGCCTGTTTTTGTTTGTGATAAACCCCGAGTAAGCCGATTAACATGGCCGCCAGCACGACCCCCGCCATCACGAGCGGCCAGCGAATCCGCAGCGGGATAATTTGGCGCGTAAACCAGCGTTCGGTGCGTTCATTTTGCCGCTGCAATAAAGAGCGCAAATCAGCCGATAAGCCGGATGCCGACTGATAACGGGCGTTCGGTTCTTTGGCAAGCAAGGTGGTTACCAGCTCAAGCAATTCTGGCGGTGTCGCCGGATCACGCGGTTTGAGCCGAGGTACGGGCGTTTTTAAGGTTTTTTGCCAGAGGGCAAAGTGATCGTCATCTTCAAAGGGGCAGTGGCCGCCAATCAACTCATACAACAACACGCCCATCGCGAAGAGATCGCTGCGGCCCTCAATGGCTTGATCGGTAATTTGCTCGGGCGACATATATTGCGGAGTGCCCGATAAAAACGCGCGCGCGCCTTCATCGGATAGGGTCTCGGCCTTAGGCATAATGCGGGCGATGCCGAAATCCATCATTTTGATGTCGCCCGTATCGTTAACGAGCACGATATTATCGGGCTTAATGTCTTGGTGTACCACGTTGTGGCGATGCGAAAAATCCAGCGCAT
>DZCK01000176.1 GCA_022730245.1 Halothiobacillus neapolitanus | reverse complement strand
ACGGCAATAAAGCCAATTCCGCCATTGCGGGCGCAGCCAAAAAATGCACCCTCAGCCCGTTGACCAGCTCCCCGGGTGCCATTCGCTGGCAAGTTGATTCCTGCGGTTTTGATTCGCGCTATTTACCGCAGGCTTGGCGTTAGTCAACCGCCTGCTCCACCGGCGTTTTATGAACCGCCGCCCGCGACTCGCAAGGGTACGCGGG
Organism: Halothiobacillus neapolitanus; assembly: GCA_022730245.1. Classification (GTDB taxonomy): domain Bacteria; phylum Pseudomonadota; class Gammaproteobacteria; order Halothiobacillales; family Halothiobacillaceae; genus Halothiobacillus; species Halothiobacillus neapolitanus_A. The sequence goes on along the minus strand of DZCK01000176.1, from coordinate 2,279 downwards.
TTTTTTCGTGCCGGTCGTTAATTGCCGATACGTGGTCTTGCGGCAAGCCCTGTTGTCAAAAACTGACGATGTGTTGTTCCATTCAAACAGGATTGTCAGTTGCTTACACTCAGCAAGGCAGTTAAAAACCCCGTATTCTGTGGGTATGAAACCCCGCCGCCCCTTCCGCCGTGTAATTTTGCTGACCTTGGTTTCAGCGCTGCTTTTGTTTGCACTGGTGCAGGCGTGGTTTTTTGTGCAAGTGTGGCATTTGCGCACCCATAACCCCGAGACGAGCGCTTTTATGCGCGAACGGTTGGCGCTGATTCGTGCCGTTAAGCCCAAAGCGACACTAAATATGCACTGGGTGAATTATGCGGCCATTGCCCCCATCGCCAAGCGCGCCGTGGTCGCATCCGAGGATGATCGTTTTATGGATCACCACGGGTTTGATTGGGCCGGTATGCACGATGCGTTCGAGAAAAATCTGGCCGAGGGTGAATTTGCCGCCGGTGGCTCCACCATTAGCCAGCAGCTCGCGCGGAATTTATTTTTATCGCCCAGTAAAAACCTGCTGCGCAAGGGTGAGGAAGCGCTCATTACCGTGATGTTAGAGGCCACGCTCGGCAAGCGGCGTATTCTTGAGCTGTATTTGAACATGGTTGAATGGGGCGATTTAATCTACGGCATCGGCGCGGCCAGTGAAGTTTATTTTCACAAGCCGCCCCGCGCCTTAACGCCACACGAGGCGGCGTTTTTGGCGGCCATGTTGCCCAATCCGCGTTTTTATCAGGAAAACCCCGCAAGCCCGGGCCTGCAAAAACGCATTCGCGCGGTAGAATCCCGCATGAACGCCTCACGCATCCCTTAAATTTCAAGGAAGAAATCGCGCCATGCCCATCCACCCACCCCTGATTGCCATTATTGGCTTAGGCTATGTCGGCCTGCCGCTCGCGGTCGAGTTCGGCAAAATCCGCCGCGTGATCGGCTTTGATATTGATGCCACCCGCATTGCCCAATTAAAAAGCGGCCACGACCGCACGCGTGAAGTCGAGGCGGCTGAACTGCGTGAAGCGGCGCACTTACAGTTCAGCACCCACCCTGCCGATCTGCGCGAAGCCAGCATATTCATCGTCACCGTGCCCACACCGATAGACGCGCATAAACGCCCCGATTTAACCCCGCTGATTAAAGCCAGCGAAACCGTCGGGCGCGCGCTCAAACCCGGCGACATTGTGATTTATGAATCCACCGTGTACCCCGGCGCGACCGAAGAAGACTGCGTGCCCGTGCTCGAACAGCATTCCGGCCTGCGCTTCAACCAAGATTTTTACTGCGGCTACAGCCCGGAACGCATCAACCCCGGCGATAAAACCCACCGCCTGCCCGCCATCAAAAAAGTCACCGCCGGTTCCACGCCCGCCGTGGCAGAAATGGTGGATGCGCTCTACCGGCAAATCATCACCGCCGGCACCCACCAAGCGCCCAGCATCCGCGTGGCCGAAGCGGCTAAAGTGATTGAAAACACCCAGCGCGATGTGAATATTGCGCTCATCAACGAACTGGCCATTTTATTCGGCAAACTCGGGCTCGATACCCAAGCCGTGCTTGAAGCGGCGGGCAGTAAATGGAATTTTTTGCCGTTTCGCCCCGGCCTCGTGGGCGGCCACTGCATTGGCGTGGACCCGTACTACCTTACCCACAAAGCGCAGCAAGTGGGGCATCACCCCGAAATGATTTTGGCCGGACGGCGCATCAACGATGGCATGGGCGCGTATGTGGCGGGGCAGCTCATCAAAGCCATGCTCAAAAAAGGCATCACCGTGCAAGGCGCGCGCGTGCTCGTGCTGGGGCTCACCTTTAAAGAAAACTGCCCCGATTTACGCAACACCCGCGTCATCGACGTGATTACCGAACTCAAAGACTACGGCCTGACCGTCGATGTGCACGACCCTTGGGCCGATGCCGATTGCGCGCAGCATGAATACGGCCTTAGCCTCACCGCCGTGCCGCCAGCGAATACCTTTGATGCCATCGTGCTGGCCGTCGCCCATCGAGAATTCAAAGCCCTAGGCGCGCCAGCCCTGCACGCGCTCGGCAAAAAAAACCATGTGCTCTACGACCTCAAGCACCTATTGAATATCGATGAAGCCGATATTCGGTTGTAACTGTTTGGCGAGCCATCAAACGGGGCAACACTCCCTCTCCCCTTGTGGAAAAGCCCCTCCCCCATGTGGGGCGGGGGTGGGGTGGCGAAAATCTGGATTTTGCGTTAGTTCTAGCGTGTCACTTGCACGGCT
>DZCK01000175.1 GCA_022730245.1 Halothiobacillus neapolitanus | reverse complement strand
GAGCCAGCCCGGCGAGCCAATACGCTGTTGACGCAGCACGGTGGGCAATCCTGTGAGCCGCAGTGCCGCTTCGATTACGAGTGTGCCCGAACCGCACATGGGGTCAAATAAGCCCACCTCAGTATCGGGCATTAGGCTTGCCAGTTGCGGCCAGCGTGCTCGCCACAGCACACCAGCGGCCAAGGTTTCTCTTAAGGGGGCTAAGCCGCCGTCCATTCGATACCCGCGCCGATGCAGTGAGCCATGGGATAGCTCAAGCGATAATGTGGCATGGCCACTGGCGGTGAGGTGGCAGTGCAGGCGAATATCGGGTTGATCGGTATCAACGCTCGGGCGGTTGCCGCTGCGATCGCGAAATTGATCCACAATGGCATCTTTAATGCGGGTGGCCACAAAACCGGTGTGGCGTAATGAATCGGTGGCACCGGTTGCGCTGATCGCAAAATAGCCCTCTTCAGCGAGGTGTAAAGACCAATCTACCCGCTGAACCAATTGATATAACGCATCGGCGTTCTCTCCTTGGCCGCTGATGAGCTCGACGTAGACATGCCCCGCAATCAAGCTATCGCAAATAATTTTATAGGCTTGCTCGGGCGTGGCATCTAATAACACGCCAAACGGGCGATCCGATACTTTGGCGGTGACTAAACTGCGAATTTCTTCCGCTAAGGGTGCCTGTAAATCGGGCGCACTCACCACCGTTAAAGGCCAAGTTGTTTCGAATGCGGTGGTTTGGGTTTCGTGACCCACGTCAGGGTGCGGCATCGATGCGGGGTAGGGCGTGGACATAACGGCTGCTCGGTTAAATTTCCCGTGACTCTACCGGAAATAGGGTTTTATTGCGCAGCAATTCATGCGGGAATGCCTGATAAACTGATGCGGGGATTCTTAAGCTTTATTAAATATTAGAGAATGCGTATGCCGCCTGACTTGATCTGCGATCAAACACCCGCGCCGTTATTATCGATTCAGAACCTTTCCGCTCAGTTTGGTTCGGGTGCGCCGGTTTTGATGGATGTGACTCTATCGGTTATGGCTGGCCAACGGCTGGCGCTGGTGGGTGAGTCGGGCTCGGGGAAAACGCTCACCGCGCTCTCAATTTTGCGCTTGCTCGATGACCTCACGTACACCGCCGGAACGGTATGCTTTGCTGGGCAAAATATGCTTACAGCGTCAAACACAGCCCTGCGGCAAATTCGCGGTCGCGCGATCGGTATGATTTTTCAAGAACCGATGACAGCGCTCAATCCGCTAAAAACGATTGGCGATCAAATTGGCGAAGTGATTGTGCAGCATGAGGGCGGAACGCGGGCAGAGGTGCAGGCGCGCGTCGTGGCACTGCTCGAACAGGTGCAGTTGCCAGATCCCGCTGAACGGGCACGGGCATTGCCGCATCAGCTTTCTGGTGGCCAGCGGCAACGCGCCATGATTGCGATGGCACTGGCTTGCCGGCCCCAATTGCTGATTGCCGATGAGCCAACGACCGCGCTGGATGTGACCTTGCAGCAGCAAATTATGGTGCTGCTTACCACCTTGCAGCGCGAATTAGGCATGGCCGTATTGCTGATTACGCATGATTTGAATTTAGTGCAGCGTTATAGCGATAACGTGGCGGTAATGCAGCAGGGGCGGATTGTAGAACAAGGCACAGTGGCCAATATTTTCACCCATCCCCAGCATCCGTACACCCAGCAATTATTGGCCGCAGCACCGGTCGCGGTGCCGCTACCACGCATTGCCCCAGAAGCGCCCACGGTTTTGGCGGCGCAAAAATTAACGGTAATATTCAAGCAGCCCAAACCGCGCGGCACGGCGCGCACTTGGCGTGATGGCTTTTCGGCAACCCGCCCGTTTATTGCCCTAGATCAGCTCGATTTATCCTTAGCAGCGGGTGAAACGCTGGGCGTGATTGGCGAGTCTGGCTCAGGCAAAAGTACGTTGGCATTGGCGCTATTGCGGTTAATTCGAGCGCAAGGGGCTATCGAGATTGATGGTAAGCCCGTGCAGGAATTATCTGAACGCGCATTCCGGCCTTTTCGGCGGCATATTCAAATAGTATTTCAAGATCCCTTTGGTGCGCTCTCTCCGCGCATGACGGTGGGGGAGCTTATCGGTGAAGGGCTTCGCGTCCACGAGCCCCAATTATCGGCAGCGGCGCGGCAAGATAAGATTTGTGCGGCCATGGCTGCCGTGGGATTGGCCGATAGCGGGCTGCATCGCTATCCGCATGAGTTTTCTGGCGGGCAACGCCAGCGCATTGCCATTGCCCGCGCGTTAATTTTGCGCCCCCGAATTTTAATTCTTGATGAGCCCACCAGCGCGCTGGATGCCACCGTGCAAAAACAAATTTTGGCTTTGCTGCGGGAATTACAGACCAGCTTGGGCTTAAGTTATCTTTTTATCACCCACGATTTGCGGGTGGTGCAAGCCATGGCGCATCGGGTGCTGGTGTTGTATCAAGGGCGCGTGGTTGAAGCGGGCTGCAC
>DZCK01000052.1 GCA_022730245.1 Halothiobacillus neapolitanus | reverse complement strand
TTGCACCCTTGGCGATCCCGCAGAGGCGCTATCGATTCGTGCAGAGGCTCCCTAGATAAGGCCGGTGCCTACGCGCTGCAAGGCATTGGCGCGCAATTTGTTCAGCGTATTGAAGGCTCTTGGGGGGCGGTGGTGGGGTTGCCTCAGTTTGAAACAGCCCAGTTATTGGCGGCGTTTGCGCAATGCCCCCTTTGGCTGCCATCTTGATTTTATTATTTGAGAATTAACCCATGAGTGAAGAAATTCTCATCAATGTGACCCCGCAGGAAACCCGTATTGCGTATGTGGAAAATGGGGTTTTGCAAGAAATTAACATCGAACGGGCGCGGGCGCGGGGCATGGTCGGCAATATTTATCAGGGACGGGTGAGCCGCGTTTTACCAGGTATGGAGGCGGCGTTTGTCGATATTGGCCTTGAGCGCGCCGCGTTTTTGCATGTGTCTGATATTGAGCTTAAACCCGAGGAAAAAGAAACTGGGGTGGAGTCGCGGCCGCGCTTAATCTATGACTTGCTTCGCACGGGCCAAAATCTCATGGTGCAAGTGATTAAAGACCCGCTCGGCACCAAAGGCGCGCGGCTCACCACGGAAATTACCATTCCTTCCCGCTACCTTGTGTATGTACCTAATGGCCGCAATATTGGGGTTTCAAGCCGGGTCGAAGTGGGCGCGGAGCGCGATCGGCTCAAAGAGATTTTAGGCGAATTAATGGCCGAATCGCGCGCGCAACAAAACGAGATCGAAATTGGCGGGTTTATTTTGCGTACCGCCGCCGAAGGCATCGATACCGAATCTTTGCGCCAAGATTATCTTTTTTTGCGCCGATTGTGGGCGAGTGTGCAAGAGCGTCAATCGCAAATTAATGGTGTGGGGTTGGTGTTTGATGATTTGCCCATTGCGCTGCGCACCTTGCGGGATGTGTTGGGGCGCTATGTCGAGAAAATTCGCATTGATTCGCGCGAAACCTATCATCGGGCAGTGCAGTTTGCCCAGGAAATGGTGCCCGATATTTTGTCCATTTTAGAGCACTACCCAGGCGAGCGCCCTTTGTTCGATATGCACAACATCGAGCTTGAAATTGCCAATGCGCTTGAGCGCCGCGTGCCGCTTAAGTCGGGGGGCTACATCATCATCGATCAAACCGAAGCGATGACCACGATTGATGTGAATACCGGCGGTTTTGTGGGTTCTAAAAATCTAGAAGAAACGATTTTTAAAACCAATTTAGAGGCCGCCAGTGCCATTGCCCGCCAGCTGCGGTTGCGTAATTTGGGCGGCATTATTATTCTCGATTTTATCGACATGATCGAGCCCGATCATCGCCTTGCCGTGCAAGAAACACTCAAGCGTGCACTAGAGAACGATCACGCCCGCACCAAGGTGTGCGAGGTATCTGGTTTGGGTTTGGTTGAGATGACCCGCAAACGCACCCGTGAATCGCTGGAGCATATCTTGTGCGAAGTGTGCCCTACCTGCAGCGGGCGCGGCACCGTTAAAACGGCTGAAACCGTGTGTTATGAGATTTTTCGTGAAGTGACCCGTGAGGCGCGGCAATACAATGCCAAGCAAATGTTGGTAATTGCGGCTTCAGCGGTGGTCGATCGATTACGTGAAGAAGATTCAACCTCACTGGCTGAATTGCAAGAATTTATTGGCGTGCCTTTGCGGTTACAAACCGATGTGCATTATCTGCCCGAGCAATACGATATTGTGCTGATGTAGGTCGCGCTTAAAAATTGCATCGATACACTTGATAGGTTTTACCTAAGCCCGCTCACCTTTGAGGTTTTTAACCGCAGTGCGTCCCCTCCACTTGCCTCATGCCATTCACTTATCCTCGCGGCCTATTCGTCGAATGCTGCGGGGTTTGCTGGTTTTAATGGCGGTGGTGATGGTGGTGCTCGCGCTTATGGCGACGGCTTTGCGCCTCGCTTTGCCCTATCTCAACGATTATCGCCAAAATGTGCAAACGCTCCTCACACAGGCCTGGGGTTCGCCGGTCACATTTGGGGAAATTCATGTCGCGTTTGTGGGTTATCAGCCTCAGCTCGTTTTAAAAGATGTGCATTTAGGCCAAGAGGGTCCTGTGATTGCGCAACTCGGGGCATCGGTATCGCTCTGGCGTAGCGCCATGCAAGGGCGCTGGGTGGCAGGAAAAATTGTGATAGAGCGGCCGCAATTGCAGTTTAATTTACAGCCCGATGGTCAATGGCTCTTGGCGGGCGCGCCTAAAAATTCCGCTTCAGACGAAACCAACTCTTGGCGTCAATGGCTGAGCCGTTTGCCCGATTTGGGTGATATTTCGGTGCAAAATGCCCAAATTACTTGGTCTCGCCCTGCAAATTCAGCCGGCTCGCCGCCCGCCCGCCGCTTGGCAACCACGTTAAGTGCAACGGCACGATTAGCATCACACGGTTGGTCCTTATCGGGTGAATTGACGGCAGCCGAGTTCGGCCCGCAATCCGTGCGGGTGCGCGCGCAGGGTCGATTGGGTGATGAGTTTGCGACCGAGCTTTATATCAATACCCGTGGCTGGCGATTGCCCGCGATGCAGCAAGCCATTTCAGCCTTTACCACGGGCGCGCTTCGGGCTGAACTCGGTGGGTGCCGTGAGCCAGCCGCAGGGCTCGATTGTGCCACGGGGTTACCGGTGTTTGAGCAGGGGCGTTTAACCGGTGAGCTGTGGTTGCGGTTTGCCGGTTCGAGTTTGAGTTCAGTGCATGCCGGGTTTGATGTAACCAATCTTTACGTGAGCCGATTGCGGCCAAACTTGATGGTAAGTGGTGCGGCCTTGTCATCAGCGCAACACTCTGATGCATCATCTACCCCATCAAAAGCCGCATTAAAGCGGCTTAGTGGGACATTAGTTTGGCAAAAAACGGCACTTGGTTGGCGGCTAGATGCCGATCAGGTCGGCGTGGTAACGGACGATAATGAACACTTGCCGCTGCAATCGGTGCATGTGATTAATCAGGCGAATCGAACCACGTTTACAACAGATTACGCCGATTTGAATCAGCTTTCGGTTTGGCTTGCCACAGCGCCGTTGCCGCAAACGTATCTTGCCTTGTTGGGGCAAAACGTGGTGCGGGGGCAGGCGCGCGATGTACGGCTTGCGTTTGAGGGCGATCATCTGGTGTCGGGTTATTTGGAGCTGAACCATTTTGGTAACGTGCCCGGCCAACGTTTTTGGCCGGTGATCGGCCAAGCGGATAAATTAGGCGGGCTTAATCTTACCTTGTATAAGCAGCCCGCAGGCTGGATTGCCCGTATCAATCAGCACAATTTGGTGTTGGCTGTGCCCGGCATGCTGCGTGAGCCTATGACAATCGATACCCTAAAAACGGATGTTTATTGGCACGATGCCAAAGCGCCTTTAATTTACAGCCCGAGTATCATCTTCGAGAACTCGGATTTAAGTTTGAAGGGTCGTTTTCGTTATCAAGCGGCCGATGCGGATACCGCACAGGCGGCGCAATTAAGTGTAGATACAAAATTTTCACATATTGCCGTGGCGCGGGTGCCCGCTTATCTTCCGCGCAATTTGCTTGATCAGGATGTGCTGGATTGGTTAGATAAAAGTTTAGATTCGCCCCATCAAAAAGGGCAAGTCAACCAAGGGCAGTTTGTATTTAATGGTGATCCGCACCGATTTCCGTTTGTGCGCGGGGGCGGTTGGTTTTCTGTGGTGTTTGATTTCGATCATCTCAACTTGCCCTATCTTGCCAAGTGGCCGAATTTAATGGATGCCAAAGGCCATATCGCTTTTGTTAATCAGCAGTTTCATACCGAGATCGATCAGGGCACGGTCGCGAATGTATCGGTGGCTGGCGCGCGGGTCAGTATTTTTGATTTAGATCATCCCGAGCTTGATTTAGCCTTAAAAACCCAAGCCCCTTTGGCTCAAATGTTGGGTTTTATTCAACAAAGCCCGTTAATGCCGCAAGGCAGCTTAAATAGCATTAAAACAACGGGCGATGCCGCGCTCGATTTATCGGTAAAAGTGGGGCTAACGCACGGCGGCCATGCGCTCACCCAAGGCTCGGTTTTGCTCAAGGACAATGGTTTTACTCTCGATAAAACACCGGTTAACTTGAGTAAAATTAACGGGTTGATTGGGTTCTCTAATACCGATTTTAACGGGGCGGGGCTCGTTGCCCAATTTGCGGGCGCACCGGTTACTTTTTCGGTGGTTACGGCTAAAAAAGCCGATACCACGGTCATCCACGCGCAAACGGAGCTCGATCCCTTATTCGCCTTGCGCAATAAAAATAATCCGGCATTTGAGCCCTTCTTGGGGCGCGTATCGGGTAAAGCGATGACGGAAATAAGTGTACATATCCCCCATCGGGGCACGGTGTTTACCCTGTCGGCGCAGAGTGCATTACGCGGTGTTGAAAGCCTTCTGCCTGAACCTTTTGCCAAACCGGCTAATATGCTCTGGCCGCTTGAGGCCAATTTGCGCATTGAGGCCGGAGTTTTGCGCAGCTTATCGATTAATCCGCAAGTTAATCCGACGGTTAACCTAACGGGTGGCGCAGTGGTTGAAGGCAAAAATAGCCAACCAAGTAGCGCTGGCTGGCAAGTTAAACTCGGCTTTAACCCCGCCGGTGATTTAGTTCAAGGGCAAGTGCGTAATGATGCCACCGAAGCCGTGGGCAATGCCCCATCTGCTGATCGCCTAGATTTAGCATTAACGGTGCCCATTTTTGATTGGGATCAGTGGCAACCCCTTCTTATGGGCAAGCCCGTGCCGGTTAAAGAGGATGCGAATAGGGCGCCGTTTAAGGTGCGCCTCAAGGCCGATCAACTGCGCGCGGCAGGATTTACTTTTCCTGCCACCACGCTGGATTTATCTTATCTCAATCATAATTACACGCTCACCGCCAAAGGCGCGGCGCTGGATGGCACGGCAGACTATCAAGAACCCGATAAAACGCATCTGGCAGGGCAGCTCACGCTCAAACTCAATCGTCTGTATTTGCAAACTAAGCAAGATGCCCGCACAACGACCCAGGCCAATGGCAAAACGGCTACAGCGGCTGAGCCCCCGCCAATTAGCTCATGGGATCTTGCCCGCATACCCGAGGCAACAATTGCGATTGCCGACTTAAAACAGAATGCCCATGATTTAGGCCAGCTTTCTTTTGATCTCACCCGCGCGCCATCGATTGCCCAAAGCCCGCCCAAATTGCAAATTTCTGCGCTTAATTGGCAGCCCACCGCCAGTATCCAAATTTCAGGGCAAGCACACATAGAAGGGGAAGGGGCGGCCCAGCAATCCAGCCTTAATTTGGCTGCTAAAGGCAGCGGCTTCGGCGCCATGCTTAAGCGCGTTACGGGCAGCTCGCCCATTGACGGTGGCACGATTAAAACGGCCGATTTTTCGCTGCAATGGCAAGGTGCGCCCGCCGCATTTGCGTTAGAGCGCTTGAACGGTTCAGGCCAATTTGAATTAACCGAAGGCCAGCTCAATGATGTGAATACTGGGGCAGGGCGACTCGCTGGGTTATTAAGTTTAGGCGCCTTAACCCGCCGTTTACACATGGATTTCAGCGATGTGGTCGATCAGGGATTGCCGTTCGATAGCCTCACCGCCCAATGGCAACTCAAACAAGGTGAATTAAGCGTATCGCCCCTCACCTTGAAAAATGCCTCGCTTACGGCCGTTGCCAAAGGGGACACTAACCTGGGCATCCAAAGCCTTAATTACACCGTGCGCATTTATGCGGATATTGGCATGCTGCTGCCCATTATTGGAACCGTGGCAGGCGGCCCATTAGTCGGTGGCGCCGTATTAGCGTTGCAACAGGCTTTTTCTGCCCTCGATAAAAACCCTGCCCCCACCTTGACTTACCATATTGGCGGCAACATAGCCCACCCCGTAGTCAAAACCATCGATTCAAACGCTGAGGGATTAAACCCATGAGCACCGCTGCAAAAGTTGCTGCTATTCAAATGAATGGCAAAGCCAGTTGGCAAGAAAACAAACCATTGATTGAACGGCTAGTTCACGATGCCACCCACGCGGGTGCCAAGGTGGTTGTGCTGCCAGAAAATTTATACGCCATGCCCGCCAACCCGCGAGACTTACTTAGCTTGGGGATTAATGAACCCGATGAACCGGTCAATTGGCTTAAAAACCTAGCACGCACCGAGCACGTTTGGCTGGTGGCAGGCACGTTGCCTCTCTTGGCGCCCATCCATACCCCGACTGAGCAAAAGCTACTGGCAAGAACCTATGTTATTGATAGTGATGGTGAAATTCGCACCCATTACGATAAAATCCACCTATTTGATGTGATTGTGCCGGCGGGCATTGGTCAGGGCGAGTCGTATCGCGAGTCCGATTTATTCCAGCATGGTGCAACGCCCGTTGTGGTAGACACCCCCGTTGGGCGGTTGGGTTTAGCCATTTGCTTTGATTTGCGCTTCCCTGAACTTTTTCGGCGCTTAACCGAGATGGGCGCCACATGGATTTGCCTGCCCTCGGCATTTACCCAAGCCACCGGTAGTGCGCATTGGGCGCCATTATTGCGCGCCCGAGCGATTGAAAACCAAGTGTACATGGTGGCCGCCGCTCAAGTCGGCACCCATGCCAGTGGTCGGCAAACTTATGGCCACAGCATGATTGTGGATCCTTGGGGATTGGTGCTCGCGAACGCCAATACGCTGGCGGATTGCTTTATCACGGCAAACTTCGATTCGGCGGCACAGACCCATATTCGCCAGCAATTTCCGGTGCTGGCGTTACGGCAAGAATTCGAATCGCAGTAAAAACGCGCAGCAAAAAAACGGGGCGAACATCCGGTCAGATGTCCACCCCGATCAGGTCGGTGTAACTTACCGCCACAGTGCTGTCGCAAAGTACAGGTTGCGCCAGCGTGAGTGACACTGTTTTGGCGCCCACGGCCACGGTAGTCGGGTTGGCAGTTACCGCACCATCAACGGAAACGCTGAAGGAACTCGCTGGGGCAGTGCGAGCAGCGTCCAGAGTTTCGTTATTATTTGTTTTTAATGACTGGGGCTGGCGTGTAAAACTACGCACCTCTTGCTATTGATAACGCGCTGCTTTGGTGGTTTTGGGATGACGCAAAGCCTCAAGCCAAGTACCATTAACGCGTTCGGGTGATTAAGCACCCATCAAATACCCCCGCAGAATTTTTGTTACAGGCCACCATTGATGACGCACCAAACCGATGATTTACGTATTCTCGATATTCATAACTTATTGTCACCAGATGAGATTCGGGCAAAATTTCCTTTAACCGAACGGGGTGCTCACACGGTATTTGAAGCACGGCGCGCCATTAAAGCCGTTTTGAATCAAGATGATGACCGGCTGATTGTGGTGATGGGGCCTTGCTCAATCCACGATGTGGCGGCCGCGCGGGAATATGGCCTGCGGCTCAAAGCGCTGGCGGATGAAGTGCAAGACGACATTTTGCTCATTATGCGGGTGTATTTTGAAAAACCCCGCACCACAGTGGGCTGGAAAGGGCTGATTAATGATCCCAATTTAGATGATAGTTTTGAAATTAATAAGGGGCTGGGTGTCGCGCGCCATTTGCTGGTCGATTTGGCCGATATGGGCGTACCGGCCGCAACGGAATACTTGGATTTGATTAGCCCGCAATATGTGTCCGATGCGGTAGCTTGGGGCGCGATTGGGGCGCGCACCACCGAATCTCAGGTGCATCGTGAGTTGGCTTCAGGTTTATCTTGCCCGGTTGGCTTTAAAAATGGCACCGATGGTGGGTTACAGGTAGCCATTGATGCCATTCGCGCGGCGGCGCGGCCGCATCATTTTTTATCGGTGACTAAAGCAGGACATTCGGCGATTTTTTCTACGGGCGGCAATGAAGATTGCCACATTATTTTGCGCGGTGGCAAAAAGCCGAATTTTGATGCCAATAGCGTGAACGATGCCTTAGAGAAATTGCGCGCGGCCGAATTGCCCGAGCGTTTAATGATCGATTTTTCACATGCCAATAGTCAAAAACAGCATGCGCGCCAAATTCAGGTGGCTGAAGCGGTCGCAACCCAAGTGGCGGCAGGCAATGCGGGCATTATTGGCGCGATGGTGGAAAGCCACCTAGTGGGTGGGCGCCAAGATGTGCACCCCGGTAAAGCGCTCGTTTATGGCATGAGTATTACCGATGCGTGTATTGGCTGGGAAGATAGTATTGGTATTATTCATAGGCTGGCTGAATCGGTAAAAATCCGGCGCGCGGGCGGTGGGGTTTTGGTGGATGTATTCGCGGCGCCAGAGGCTCCTCAGGCTGCTAGCTTTTTGCCCCAAAAATAGGGGCTATTTTGTTTGAATTTAAATGGCAATCAGTTCAAGTGAGTCAAGTGCTTTTTAGCCTTTTAACGCCTTGATTGGGATGATTGAAGAAGACGAGGGTTTGTCTGTGCGGATGCGTAAATTCAATCGGTTATTTAGCGGCTCATGGCCTTCGAGTTGGTTCGCCGAGGGCGCGCTGGGTTTGGTTTTAAGTTTGGGGTTGGCCGCAACAGCGCTGGCCGCAAAGCCGGTGGTTGAGCCTGCCGTGCAAACTGTGGCGTTGCCCGATAGCGCGCCGAACGTGTCTTTAACTGAGCTTTTAAAGCCAGCATCAAAAGAAGCCCTTAAAGTACCGGTTAAATTCTCATCGAGTAAAATTATTGCCGTGACGGTGTTGCCCGAAGGGGCTTGGATTACCCGTCGTGTGGCTATTGCGCGGGATGCTGGCGCGCACCTCACCGTGACACTGGCGGATCTCCCGCCGAGTGTGCGGCAAGATAGCGTGCAAATTGAAAGCAGCACCGTGCGCGTTGCAGGCCCCCTGCAATGGCGCGAGTGGCCAGTTGTGCAATCCGAGGCTTATCTTGATCTTACAAAGGCCATCGCGGTTGAGCGACACGCGCAAGATCAAGCGGAAGATACGCTCGAAGCCGCGCAAATGCGTTTGGCTATTTTTCAAGCTCAAATGAGTTCTCCTAATGCACTGGCACCCAAAGCAGGTGGGGTGGCCGGTGCGTTTTTAGTGGAGCCGGTGGCGCGCAAAAAATTTGATCAACTATTGGCAAAACTCATTGAGAACCAGCGGTTCGCGCAAGATGGCGTTAACGAGATTCAGCTGAGAATTAATGCCCTCAATACGAAAGTCAATCAGCTTGAAGCGCAGGGGAATCGGCTTTTATTAAGTATGCCAATTAAAATACGGGCGCCTAAGGCTGCAGCGCAAGCTGAAGCGGGCGGGGTTGATCAATCGCCTACCGAGATGCTGATTCGGTATCGGGTTAATGATGCCCACTGGCAGCCCATTTATCGGGCCGATTTGCGCACGGCCACATCGCTGCCGCAAGGGGCTGTTACACCGGCCACCACTGAGGCAACAGCGGTGCCCTCTAATGCAGAAATCGACTGGTCTTTAGATGCACTGGTTTCGCAAACCACCGGGGAGGATTGGTCGCATGTGCCTTTAACTTTGGCGCTGCAGGATAGTCGGCACTATACCCCTGTGCCAACTTTACCCCGTTGGACGATTGGCTTTAATGTGCCCAACGCCGTGATGCTGCAATCAAGATTGGCCTTGGCTGCCCCCATGAAGGTGATGGCTTCAGCCGAAGCGCTGCTGGTGCCGCATGATGCCACCGGTTTTAATGCTGAATTTAAAAGCACCGAGCCTGTGCAAATCCCAAGCGGCGTGGGCGATAGTTTAATTCCGTTGCTGCATCAAACGGTTGCGGCCAATGCGATGGTATTAATTGCCCCATCCCTCGCGCCCCAAGCGGTGTTAACGGGGGCGTTCACGCTCGATAATAAGATTCCTTTACCCGCAGGGCAGTGGCAGCTTTTTTTGAATGGGGCGCAAATCGGCCAATTGGCTCAAGCGGCAATCAAACCGCAGCAACAACAGCGGCTGAGTTTTGGGGTCGATCAACGCATTGCCGTGACCTTTGATGCGATGCCCGATCAGCGAGATGAAAACGGCGTGATTGGCAAATCATCGCAGTTGGTTCGTCGGTCGATTATTACGATACAAAGCCAGCATACAAACCCTGTCGCCATTACGGTGGTTATGAATTTACCCACGGCGGTGGATGCCGATATTTCGGTTGAGCCGCTCGCCGACAACACACCACCGACCACGAAGCAATTTCAGGGGCAAGAGGGCGTTTGGGCGTGGTCGAATCAAATTAAACCGGAGCAAAAGTTGTCACTAAACTTTGGCTTTCGGTTACGCTGGCCCGCCGATAAAACCTTATTTGGGTTGTGATTGCTGTTTTTTAAGGAAGATAAGATAGGAGTATCAAGGACATGATGGGATTGATTTTGGCCGGTGGCGGGATGATGATTCCCATCCTTTTAGCCTCGATTGTGGCTTTGGCTATTATTTTTGAGCGTGTGTGGGCCTTGCGCTATAGCCGCTTAATGGGTGGCGATCTGGTGGGCACGGTGGAAAGCTGGATCACCCAAGGCCAGCTTTCCTCGCTGAAAATTTCAGAATTAGCGCGCACTGCCCCATTGGGGATAATTCTGGCGGCCGGCTTGCAAAACATGTGCAATATGGATGCCATGCGCGCTCGGATGGAAGATGCCGGTCGGCATGTGGCGCATCAAATGGAACGCTACCTCAACACCTTGGGTACCATCGCGGTGATCTCGCCTTTATTAGGGCTTTTGGGTACGGTGGTGGGCATTATTGATGTATTTCAATCAATTACGGCTAGCGGCGGTGCAGCGGGCGTAAACCCTGAATTGCTGGCGGGTGGTATTTCAAAAGCCTTAGTTACCACGGCAGGCGGCATGATGGTGGCCGTGCCGGCGTATGTGTTTCATCGGTATTTTCGCGGGCTGGTGGATGAGCGCATTATTGATATGGAGCGCGAATCCATCCGCTTAGTCGATTTAATTCATCCGGTTGAATCGCGCCAACGCTGAGGAATTGCTTATGAAATTTCGACAAAAGCCGCGCGAGGAGCTGGAGCTTAATTTGATCCCATTAATTGATGTGATCTTTATGCTGCTGATTTTTTTTATGCTAACCACCACTTTCATTCATGATCGCGCACTCGATGTTACTTTGCCGGTATCCAATCAAGGCAGCGCGCAGCGCGCACCGGTTAAAGATCATGTGATTGAGATTGCCAAAGATGGCCAGATTGCCTTAGATGGCAAGATTTTGGATCAAAGCAGTTTACGCTCAGCCTTAGTTGCCGTTGCCGCAGACCATCAACCGGTTGTCGTTTGGGCTGATGCCAATGTGATTAATCAAAAAGTGATTACAGTGCTCGATTTAGTGCGCAGTGCGGGTATCACTAAGGTCGGTTTGGGCACTACCCCCGTTAAATAATTAGGTTTAGGCGTTGAATCAGTTGAGTTCGCAATGAGTATCGCATCAAATCATCCCGCCTCCGGTTGGCAAACCTATCGGCGGCTTTTGGTTTACACCAAGCAATATGGGCGGCTTTTGGCCTTAGCCATTTTGGGTATGATTGCGGCGGGTTTAACTGAAGTGGCTTTTGCCGCCTTAATGAAGCCCTTGCTGGATGGCAGCTTTGTGAATCGAGACCCCGCTACCATTCATCTCATGCCGCTTTTGCTCTTGGGCGTGTTTGCCGTGCGGGTGATAGCCGAATTTGCCTCGGGCTATGGCATGGCTTGG
>DZCK01000174.1 GCA_022730245.1 Halothiobacillus neapolitanus | reverse complement strand
CCCCAACGTAGGAGCGGCCTTGGCCGCGAAGGCTTTCGGCGGGGGCAGGAATAAAACCCTTCGCGGGCAAGCCCGCTCCTACGGGGCATGGTTTAGCTATCGGGGACTT
Organism: Halothiobacillus neapolitanus; assembly: GCA_022730245.1. Taxonomy (GTDB): domain Bacteria; phylum Pseudomonadota; class Gammaproteobacteria; order Halothiobacillales; family Halothiobacillaceae; genus Halothiobacillus; species Halothiobacillus neapolitanus_A. Next base: position 2,387 of record DZCK01000174.1, on the reverse strand, counting down.
GCTATGCGTATGTTATGATGCACGACCTTGATTTGGTGGAGTTTTGCCCCCAACATCGGTGCTTGGCAATGATCCCCCGGCTCTGTTTGGGGCTTTTTTCGGTTTCACTCTCTATTGATTCGGCACGCATTGAACATGACACACAGTAGGCGCGGGCTTGCCCGCGAAAGCTTTACAGTGCGCTTTTTCGCGGGCAAGCCCGCGCCTACGATTCAACATATATTCGTGCCGATTCAATAATCAACCTGTTGGATACTCTTGAATTCATGATTTCACAACAAAAACCTTCTGATCTTCGTATCGCGCTGAAAGCGTGCAAGTCTTCGTTTGTGGGTGCGGGGGTGTTCAGCTTTTTCATCAATCTGCTGATGCTGGCTGGCCCTTTGTACATGCTGCAAATCTACGACCGGGTGTTGATGAGTAGCAGCGTACCCACGCTCCTTGCCATTACTGCGCTCATCGTATTGTTGATGCTGGTGATGGGTATCCTGGAGTGGATTCGTTCCATGGTGCTGATTCGTGTCGGTGCGCGCATGGATAATCTGCTTACCATGCGCTTGTTCAATGCCACACTGGATCAGGCGGCGGGTAAATCGAGTGCTTCGGGGCAGCCGGTGCGCGATCTGGACACCTTGCGACAGTTTATGACCGGCAATGGCTTGTTTGCCTTTTTTGATGCGCCGTGGATGCCGGTCTATCTGGCGGTACTGTATCTGTTCCATCCTTACCTTGGCCTGCTAGCGACGGCGGGGGGGTTGATTTTGATTGTGCTGGCGTATGTGAACGAGGTTTCAACCAAAAAGCTGTTGGCTGAGGCCAGCGGCGAATCAATGCGTGAAAACCAGTATTTCAGTACCAATCTGCGCAATCTGGAGGTGATTGATGCCCTTGGAATGCGTGAGCGCATTATGCAGCGCTGGCTGGGCTTTCATGAGAAAGTGATGGGTTTGCAGGCGGTGGCCAGTGACCGTGCTGCGGGGGTGTCGGCCACAAGCAAGACCTTTCGCCTGTTGTTGCAGTCGCTGATTTTGGGCTTGGGCGCCTGGCTGGCAATTGATCAGATTATTACGCCGGGCGTGATGATTGCGGCATCCATTTTGATGGGGCGTGCGCTGGCTCCGGTCGATCAGATGATCGGGGTGTGGAAGCAGTTTGGTAATGCGCGCTCGGCTTTTGAGCGTTTGAATGAGCTGTTGCTGAATGTGCCTGCGCGTGTGCGTGCGCTAACTTTGCCTGCGCCCAAGGGTTTGCTTTCGGCTGAAGGTGCTGTGGTTGCGCCGCCGGGTGCGCGTAACCCGGTGTTGCGCGGGGTGAATTTCCAGATTTTGCCCGGGGATTGTGTCGGGGTGATTGGCCCGAGTGCGTCGGGTAAATCAACGCTGGCGCGTGCGTTGCTTGGGGTCTGGCCTGCTGGGGTCGGCAAGATGCGCATCGACGGTGCCGATGTCACCCAATGGAACCGCGATGAGCTGGGGTCGCATATTGGCTATCTGCCGCAGGATGTGGAGCTGTTTGCGGGAACGGTGGCAGAAAACATTGCGCGCTTCGGTGAGCTTGATGCGGCCAAGATTGTGGCGGCGGCACAGGTGGCCGGGGTGCATGAGATGATTTTGAAACTGCCGCAGGGCTATGAAACGCCGTTAGGTGAAGGTGGGGCGAGTTTGTCCGGTGGCCAGCGTCAACGGGTGGGCTTGGCGCGTGCCATGTACGACGATCCGCAGATTGTGGTGTTGGATGAACCCAACTCAAATCTGGACGATCAAGGTGATATGGCTCTGGCGCAAGCGGTGTTGTCCATGAAGGCGCGCAAGGCGACTGTGGTGCTGATTACGCATCGTCCGAACATTTTGTCGCTAGTGGACAAGATCATGGTGCTGCGCGAGGGTTTGGTCGAAATGTACGCCCCGCGTGACGAAGTGCTGGCCAAGTTTGCCCGTCCGGGGCAGGTGCCAACGCCTTCCTCTCCTTCAGCGCCTGCGCCCACTTTGGGCTCTGCCGGGTGATTGGTGGTGTGCGTTTGCTTGTAGGAGCGGGCTTGCCCGCGAAGGTTTTTGTGTGATGTATTTTCGCGGGCAAGCCCGCTCCCACAGTTATATTCAGAGTGTCGCGGACAAGTCTGCGCCTATCTTTTGATTCAGCAATTTTTTTGGTGTGTGTATAAATAATGAATAACTCAAAAGAATCTAAGGCGGCGGATTCGGCTGCTTCGACCGAACTCAAGGCGCCGACCGATGATCGCTGGGTGCGCTCGCTTGGCTATGCCATCGTTTTTTTGCTGTTTGGCGTGCTGGGTACTTGGTCAGCCGTGGCGCTGATTGATAGTGCCGCCGTAGCTCCGGGCGAGGTGACGCTGGAGACGTATCGCCAAGCGGTGCAGCACCTTGAGG
>DZCK01000051.1 GCA_022730245.1 Halothiobacillus neapolitanus | reverse complement strand
AAAAAGCCAATTTCAGGTCGAAAAGAGCGTTGAAAAGTGATTCGTGCAGAGGCTCCCTAGGAAACCAGGAAACCAGGAAACCAGGAAACCAGGAAACTAGGAGGCGTGCACCGGCGGGCGTTCACTGGCAAAGCCTAAGCGCGGCGCAAAACGCAGCCAAGCCCACCAAATGAGTGCGGCCACCAGCCATAGCGCGGCCATGCCCCAAGCCAGCCAAACAATCTGTTCTGCCAGCCAGGCCACGGCCACGGCCGAAACCAAGCCCGCCAGCGTCATTTGCGCAAACCCTTGCAGCGCCGAGGCCAAACCCCGTTGTGCGGGGATGTAATCGAGCCCCATTAAATTCAGCGACGGCATCGCGGTGGCCATACCCATCGCGTAGACCATAATCGGCATGACCGTCCACCACACCAACCCGCTGGATATAACAGGGGGTACGGCCACAGGCGTTTGAAAATAAAGGGCTTGGCTCAAATTAAACAGCACGGCGAGCGCAGCCAAGGCGATGCCCACACTCACAGTGCGCAGCGGCGCAAAACGGCTGGCGAGCACATTGCTAATCCGGCTGCCGATAATTAACCCCACCACTAACGGCACGAAAAACTTCCAAAAATCGGTCGGGGTTTGCGCTAAATGGTTCAACATAATTTGGGGTGAGGCGGCAATGTATAAAAACATGCCCGAAAACAGCAGGGCGAACACCAGCGTTAAGCCCATAAATGGCGCATGCCGCAACGCTTTGCCATAGCTTTTTAACACAAAGCCTACGGCAAAAGGCTGCCGGTTTGCGCGCGTTATTGTTTCGGGCATCCACCCGGCGGCACCCAGAAGTGAAACCACGGCAAAGCCACTTAAAAACCAAAACACGGCGCGCCAACCATATGCCGCATCGAGCGCGCCGCCGATAATGGGCGCAATCGCAGGGGCAATGGCAAACACGAGGGTAATGTTCGACATCACCCGTTGCGCAGTGGCACCTTCGAATAAATCGCGCACCAAAGCACGGCCAATCACCACGCCCGCGCCTGCGGCAATGCCTTGCACTATGCGCGCGAGCATCAATTCATTGAGGTTAGAAGCCAATGCGGCGGCAATCGAAGCCAGTGCGTAAATGCTCAGAAACAAAATCGCCATGCGCTTGCGGCCAAACGCATCGGTTAAGGGGCCATGAATCAGCATCATGCCGCCAAAAAACCATAAATACAGGCTTAAGGTTTGCTGCATAGCGGCTTGCGGCACGTTAAATTCACTCGCAATCGCTTGAAAAGACGGCAAATAGGCATCAATCGAAAACGGCGCGATCATAAGCAAGCTGGCGACCAAGGGCACAATCAAAACGGCATTGGTCGCAGTGCGGCTCATGCGGGGGTTAATGGCGCTGGGCGTAGGGCGCGGGTGTCGCTCAAAAATGTTTTGAGTTGCTGATGGCCATGCTCGGTCAAGATGGATTCGGGGTGGAACTGCACGCCTTCAATCGCAAATTGGCGATGCCGCAAACCCATAATTTCATCGAACGAACCATCTTCGTGCTGCGTCCATGCGGTAATTTCCAGCACCTCGGGCAGGCTTGCTTTTTCAACGACCAAAGAATGATAGCGCGTGGCATCAAACGGATTTGGCAACCCGGCGAACACGCCTTGGCCTTCGTGATAAATGGGCGAGACCTTGCCGTGCATCACCGCGCGTGCGCGCACCACCTTGCCTCCGAAGGCTTGGCCGATCGCCTGATGCCCCAAACACACCCCGAACATCGGGATTTTGCCCGCGAAGGCGTGCAGCACCTCAAGGGAAATGCCCGCCTCTGTCGGTGAACAAGGGCCTGGAGAAATCACGATATGCGATGGCGCGCGGGCAGCAATTTCATCGATGGTCACTTGATCGTTGCGGGCAACCCAAACCTCAACCCCAAGTTCGCCCAAATATTGCACGAGGTTAAACGTGAATGAATCGTAGTTATCGAGCATGAGGACCATGAACACATTCCTTATACAAAATGAAATAGCGGGTTATTCGGCAATTTGCGCCAATTGCGTGAGGGGCAAAGGCAAGGCCACGCCAAAGGCCAAAAAAGACGGATTTAACACCGAGTCTTGCCGATTATAGGCCAGCCGCTCGCCGGTTAAGGTTGTCATTTGGCCGCCAGCGGCTTCCAGCACGCATTGCGAGGCGGCGGTATCCCATTCAGACGTGGGTCCAAAACGCGGGTATAAATCGGCGATGCCTTCGGCCACCAAGCAGGTTTTGAGCGCGCTGCCGCAGCGAATCACCACAGGATTAATGAGCGCATCAATCAGCGCTTGCTCGCGTCGGCTGCCGTGCGAGCGGCTTAAAGCTAAGGTCGTGGGTGCAAGGCTCGTGCTGCGCACGCGAATGGGCAACGGCGATGCGGCGCTAAACCGCCAACTGCCCACCCCTAAAACACCGGCGTAATCGGCACCGGTTGCGGGGGCATACACCACGCCGAGCACGGGCTGATGGGCTTCGATTAGGGCGATGTTGACGGAAAACTCGCCATTGCGTTTCACAAATTCCCGCGTGCCATCCAAGGGATCAACCAACCAATACCGCGCCCAATGCTGGCGAATGGTCCAATCGGGCAAGCCGCCTTCTTCGGTTAAAATCGGAATATCGGGCGTTAATGCCTGCAAACCCGCCACAATCACGTGATGCGCGGCCATATCGGCCTCGGTTACCGGTGAATTATCGGCTTTGTGTTCGATGGTAAAATCGCTGGCATACACCCGCATAATTGCCTCGCCTGCCGCATGCGCTATGGCACGCACCGGATCGCGCCATGCAAGGCAATTTGGCGGCGTGTCAGCGGCGGATGCGGCGTTAAGCCCAGGTATTAAGTGTTCGGCAGAGTCAACCATGCAGGGGCGCCCCATTCAGCTGAGTTTGGGCTTGCGCCGAGCGCTGGGCGGCTAAATAGGCGCGCGCCAAATATAAAGCAGCAATTGAGCGCGCCTCCGTGCACTGCGCATGGCTTGCCAACTGATCCAAATCAGCCAGCGGCCAAAGCACCACGTCGAGTGGCTCTGGTTCATCACCGGGCAGCCGCTCGGGGTATAAATCCATCGCCAAAACCACTTGCGTGCGCTGGCTCGAATAAGCAGGCGCGGCGGTTAACTCTCGCAAAAAAACAAGATGCCGCGCACCAAAACCGGCCTCTTCTTTAAGCTCCCGATTGGCGGCGGCTAAAATCGGCTCATCGCCTTCAATGCGCCCTTTGGGCAAACCCAGCTCATAGCGCTCGGTACCGCAGGCATATTCACGAATCAGAACAATCTCGCCCGCTTGGGTAATGGGTACCACGAGCACCGCGCCCTGCCCTTGGCCGGTTAAGCGCTCAAACGTCACATCTACACCATTGGAAAAGGCCAAATCCACCGCTTCGATATGAAAAAATCGCGTGGTAGCTAAGGTGCGAACAGCACGAATCCGAGGTAAGTGCGAGCTGGGCATGGGTCAACCCTCTGTCAAAAATTAAAGCGTGTCGCCAGTATACCGATTAAGCTGCGATTGATGAGCAGGCAGCCCTGCACCCAACCCTTGGGCACGGCACAATGAATTGCCCGCCGCCAACCCCGCATCCCCATGGGTACAGGCCAAGCCCCGCGCATGGCGTCAAAAATACTCATATTAACTATGATTAATTATCAACTCGATTCCACTTGACCTGACATGGTATCCCGTCACAATGCGCGGCTTATCCGCGAGGTGTCCAACGCAGCCACTGCCTTGGGTGAAACTGGGAAGCAGGTGTAAAACCTGCGCTGCCCCCGCAACGGTATCGGTTCTATGGCTTCATAGAACCTAAGTCCGGAGACCGGCCTCGCGCTTTTTTCCACATCGGCACGCGGCGGGCGTGCTGGCCTTGTGAGCTGCTTTTATGCCGATAATTCATTTTCCGCGCCCATCAATTTTGGCGCTGGCCTGTGTTTCTACCCTATTTCCGGCTGTGTCCGTGTTGGCGGCAACGAATACCGCCGCGCTCCCGCCGGTTAACGTGACCGCGAGCCACGGCGCCCCAGTCGCGTTTGCCGGTGTGCCGGAAACCGTCATTACCCGCGCCGAGATTGATCGGCTGCAAGCCACCTCGGTTTTATCTTTGCTTGAAAATCGCGCGGGCATCAACCTCACCAATTTGGGCGGCGCAGGCCAACCTACCTCGGTTACGATGTGGGGCATGAGCAGTGGCCAAACGCTCGTGCTGGTTGATGGCGTGCGCATTGGCTCGCTCACCGCAGGCGCGGCCTATCTTGAAAACCTACCGGTGGCGCTGATTGAGCGCATCGAAATTATTAAAGGCCCGCGCTCTGGGCAATATGGTGCCGATGCCATGGGCGGGGTGATTCAAATTTTCACGCGCAAAGGCAAGGAAGGCATCCAGCCTTCATTTAGCATCGGTGGCGGCAGCAACAAAACCTTCGATACCTCGGCTAATTTGAGCGGTGGCAGTGGCCCTATTGATTACTCGATCGGTGCCTCGCATCAGGGCACGGGCGGCTTTAATGCCTTTACCGACAAAACCGGCTCGCCTTATGCCGTTAACCAACCTGATGATGATGGTTATCGGAATAATTCGGCACAAGGCCGGATAAATTATACCGGCGAGCATGGCGCACGCATCGGTGCGCATTGGCTCGGCACCCATGCGTTTAATGATTACGATGGCAGCATTTATGGCGGGAATCAGCGGGAATCTCGCCAGCAAAATTTCGGGCTCGATGGCGCGCTCATGAAAATGGGTAACTGGCAACTGCGCGGGAGCGCGGGGCGAAATATTGATCGGCAAGCTAACTATTACGATGGCGCGTATGTGTCGGAATTTAATAGCCGACAAGATTCGTTTAGCCTTGCCAACGATATCACCCTCGGCCAAGGCTTGTTTACGCTGGGGGCTGATCGCTTAAACGATCATATCTCCAGCAGCACGCAATACACGCTAAACAGCCGGCATAATAATGGCCTGTTCGCGCAATATGCCACCGCGTTTGATGCGTTATCGATCCAAGCGGCTGCGCGCCACGATAGCAATAGCCAGTTTGGCAGCGCGAATACCGGCTCGATTGATTTAAGCTATCAGCTTAATCCTGAACTGGCGCTCACCGGCGGTTATGGCACGGCGTTTCATGTGCCTAGCTTTAACTTTTTGTATTACCCCGGTTACGCCAACCCTAACTTGCAGCCTGAGCGCTCTCGCACCGCGCGCTTGGGATTTAACTGGCAAAACTCGGCCGGATTGACCAGTAGCCTCACTGGTTTTCGCACCCATACCGATGATTTAATCGCCTCTAGCGCCAGCACTAATTATGTGCCTTTTAATATTAAACAAGCGCAATCCTTGGGCGCAGAATGGCAGCTCGGCTGGCGCAATGCCGATTGGGCGGTCAATAGCAGCGCGACTTGGATTTCAGCCGTGGATCGGGAAACAGGCTTAAGCATTCCCCGCCAACCTAAATGGAGTGGCCGTATCGATTTAGATCGGGCATTCGGGGTTTGGTCTGCGGGCGCCACGCTGCGTGGCCAAACCGCGACGCATGAATCCACCGCCACGCAAATTAATGCCGGCTTTGTGACCGCCGATCTGCGGATGAGCTACCGGTTTGCTAAAAACTGGCACGTTGAGGCAAAACTGGCCAATTTGTTGGATAAAACCTATCAAACGGCTTATGGCTATAATCAAGCGGGCCGAACGGCGATGTTTACCCTGCGCTACGGCGGGTAAATACATAACGCTGATTGCGCGCCCCACTTTTGGCGCGCACCATGCCGGACTCTCCTGCGAGCAGCAGGCTTTGAGTCCGTTTTTTTGCACACAAAATCATCATGTTCGTGATGGGCTGTTTAATGGGATATTTTGCCGCCATAATCCCCGCGCATTCCGGCTAAAATACCGAGCATTCATTGCGACATTCAGGACAAATCATGCACATAACCGCCCACCCAAACCCGATTCATAACCGCATCGACGCACCCGCTTATCAAGGCGGTTTAATTTTATTTGCCGTGCTGGCTTTATCGATGGCCGCCACGCGTTATCACCATTTCAGCACGGTGCTGCATATCGCCGATACGTCTTGGGCGGTATTTTTCATCGCGGGATTGTATCTGCGCCCGCGCTGGATGTTTGCGGCCCTGCTGGGTTTGGCGGTGGCCATTGATTTAGCCGCCGTTTGGGTCGATGGCACGGGCATCAGCGGCTGCTTCTCGCCAGCCTACCCAGGCTTGCTGCTGGCTTATGCCGCCCTGTGGGGGGCGGGGCGTTTGGCGTTTATTCAAACAACGCCGCGCGCAACCCATCTGGCATCAACGGGGTTGGCAATAGGCATTCTGCAAATTGCCGGTTGGCTCACGCTCGGGGTGCTGGCGGCATTTGCCTTATCCAATTTAACGTTTTGGGCATGGTCTGGGCATTTCACCGCGCTTGCTCTCAGCGATTATATCGGGCGAGTGATGGGGTATCTGGGGCGCTATTTGAGCGTCACAAGCTTATATGTGGGCGGGGTGGTTGCGGCTCTGATGCTGATTGATTGGTTAAAATCACCGCGCGCTCAGCTCGCTGGGCATTAAGCCGCCAGCGGCCTTCCGGCATAAAAAATTTAAGGGCATTTTAATGCCCTTAAATTATGCTCACAGCCGATCCATACCGGCAAAAATTAGAGACTCGATTGGCTTGGGTGGCTCATATCCCGCTCAAAACGCAGGCGCATATCATCCACGCGGGTTTCCAGAAGCTGAATATCCGGCACGGCAATTCGACGCCCGGCAAGCTCCGCTGTCATGCGCCATAAGCCGCCTTCATCGAAGTGTTTTGCCTTGAAGCTATCGGCCAATACCTCTTCAGAACGGGGCACACCGGAGAGCAAAATAGCGTAATACGGCAAAACGATGTCAGGATTGGTGCCGTAAAGCACCGCACAACGAATCCGTTGACCAATTGTCGGCAAGGGTTCGTTCAGCATGGCCTCAAGACTTACCAAGGGCACGCGTTGCCCGCGCCACTCAACCAACGCCGCATCCAAACGGCTCAGGTGGGTTTCCCCTTCGGGCAAAATAACCTCGGTAATTTCGGCTACAAGGGCATACGGCACAATCAGCTCAATCTGCGTTATTTGGGTTGGCAAGCGCACAATGCGTATCCGCTCTGCGGCCTTAGTTTGTGCGGCCGCTTGCGCCCCAGACAAATCTTGGCTCACTTCATACGCGGTATCCATTCCCTTAAGCGCATCATCGGCTAAAAGATGCGTGGATTCATCGGAGCTATTCATGCCGTCCTCTCATTGATCCTGTTGTGATTCATGCTATTGGCTATTATGTTCGGCCAATTGATGACGCTTTTCTGTTAAAAACTCTTCAATTCGCGCGATCAAATCGGCCTCCGCATACGGTTTACCCAAATAGGCGCTCACACCCAAGGCCTCGGCGCGATTACGGTGTTTTTGCCCTGTGCGCGATGAAATCATAATCACCGGCACGGTGCGCGTTTGCGGGTCATTACGGATGGCGCCCAGCAACTCGAATCCATCCATGCGCGGCATTTCAATATCAGTGAGCACCACATCAGGCTGCTGCTCGTGCAGAATGCCGAGCGCTTCCACCCCATCACGCGCCAAGATGACATCTAAATTATTGCGCTCTAAGGTGCGCGCGGTGACTTTGCGCACGGTTAAAGAGTCATCAACCACCATCACCACGGGTCTGCGGCGTGCCACCGCAGCTTGGGTTAAATCAATCGAGCGATCATCGCGACGCTGGAACTGCCGCACCAACTCAAACAGCTCCATCACCAGAATAACGTTGCCATCATCGGCAATCGTGGCGCCAGAGAGCCCAGGAATGCGCCCGAGCTGCGTGCCCAATGACTTCACAAAGAGCTGAATGCCGCCCAGTTGATAATCAACTTGGATCGCAAAACGGCGCTCACCCAATTTAAAGAGGAACACTGGCCGAATACCCGCTTCTTGGGTTTCTGCATTAAACGGGGTTTGGTTGAGCAATTCACCCAAATAAAATAGTGGGTACCGCTCTCCATTTAAGGTCACCGCCGGTTTGGCGCTGGCATATTGCTCTGCCAGTTGCACTGCCGTCATTCGGGTAACCGACACCACGCCTTTGTAGGGAATGGCGAAGCGCTCATCACCCAAGGCCACCAGAATACCCCGCGTCATCGCTTGCGTGAGCGGCAGGTTTAATTGAATGCGGGTAAAGCGCCCCTGCTCGGAATGTAAATCAACAAATCCCCCCAGTTCACGCACGGCACTGGCGACGACATCCATACCCACGCCCCGACCAGCCACTTGCGAGACATTGCCTGCCGTCGAGAATCCCGGTAGGAAAATTAACGCGCGCGCCTCGTCATCGGTTAGCTCAATATCGGCTGGCACCACTTTGCGCTCAATGGCTTTGCGGCGGATGGTGTCTAAATCTAAACCCCGGCCATCATCTTTTAATTCAAGGGTAACGTTGCCGCCAAAGCTTTCAATGGTGAGTTCAATTTGGCCAATTTCTGGCTTGCCCAACGCGCGGCGCTCTTCAATTGATTCAATGCCATGCGCCAAGCTATTGCGGATCATGTGCTCAAGTGAGGGCATCAAGCCGACCAGCGTGACACGGTCAAGCTCGGTCTCGCCATTATGGATAATCAACTCGGCATTGCGGCCCATCTCATCGCCCACTTGGCGAACCACACGGCGCAAACGCCCAACCACATCGTTAAATCGCACCATTCGCAGCGCCAGCATGCCATCTTGCATTTTACGGCCTAAGCGCGACTGCTGAAGCAAGAGCAATTGCGACTGCTCGGTTAAATCGCTCATCGCCTCTTCGATACTGGAAATATCGCCCAAGCTCTCCATGATGCCACGGCTTAATTCTTGAACTTGCGTAAAGCGATCAAACTCCAGCGGATCAAACTCATCGGCACTTAAGCCCGTTTCAGCCATCAACTCCGCTTTCATTTGCGATTCGGTTTCAATCTCCAAGCGCCGCAATTGGTTTCTTAAGCGCGACAAGGTTTGCTGCAATTCAAACAAATGCCGCTCAAATCCATTCACCTGGCGATCAACCCGCGCCTGCAACAAGACGCTTTCGCCCACCTGGTTAACCATGGCATCGATGCGATCGGCATCGACCCGAATTTGCTCCCGGCGAAGCTCACCAACTGAACCGCCGACACCATGCGCGGATAGTGCCTCATGCTCTGGCTCGGATTGCACTGGCTCATCGTGATCCGCGCGTGGCTGCACGATTGCCTGTCCATCGGCGGCAGCCGTTGGCACCGCCGCGAACGCAGGTACCGGTATATTCTTAGGCTCAGCATCAACAATTTGCGCGAGCAAAGCCACTTGCGCAGGGACTGGCTCTTGACGCCGCACCAGCTCAAGCATTTTGGCCAGCGCATCATAGGTGTGCTGAACCAAGTAAATCAGATAATCCGCTTGCTCACCACCGCGATCACGGGCGCGATCTAAACGATCCTCCAGCAAATGCGTTACATCGGCAAGATTCAGCAAGCCCGCCATCCGCGCACCCCCTTTCAGGGTGTGCAAGTTGCGATGCAGCAATCGAATGGAATCCAAATCATGAGGGTGCGAGCGCCAGTGCGCGATATACCCATCGGCTTTTTCGAGCAATTCTTCCGCTTCTTCCAGAAAAATTTGCAAAATGTCGGCATCTTGCTCAGCGGGCAGGTCATCGGGGCGAAGGGCAATGTCGAAATCTGCCGCTGCAGGCCGCGCAAACAAGGGCTCATCACTTGAATCCCGCGCAGGCTGAGATGAGGCCACTTCGTGCCAAGCAGCCGCAACCCTATCGGAGGAAGGATCGCCTTGAAATTCCGCTTGAGAAACAACCGCCGACTCAGCTAAAGTCCCCATTGAAGAGGTGAGATCGGCATAAGCATCGATATCAATTGCGGCAGACTCAGACTCAACCGGTGCGGCCTGTGCCAACATGAGATCAATATGCTCGGCAAGCTCTTGCTCGATGGCGCCAATTTCAGGTGATGCAAAGCTTGGGTCAATCGCCCACTGCCGCAGGCGATCCATCATGAGCAAGGCGCGCTGGAATGCCGCCAGATCGGCAGGCTCGAGCAGCCTATTCTGTTCTTCCAGTAACCGAACCCACTCTTCAAGCCGTTGCGCAATGGCTGCAATGGGTTTAACCCCAGCCGTGCGTGCCGAACCGAGCAAGGTATGCACCAGTCGCGCTAACTCTTTATCGCACACCATGGAGACTTGATTCATCAGCGCATGGTCTACTTGATGGCGCAAGGCTTGGATATACCCAGACGACTCAACATCGAATATTTCACGCAAAACCGGATCGAGAATAATCGGCTCACTCACCCGCACAACCTCGGCGGCAGTTACCAAGGATTCAACCGGCTGTGGTGGGTTGACATCAGCCATGAGCGCTTCAGGCGCAGCCCAAGCTTCATGGGCACGGACATCTTCTATCGCCTCAGGCGCAGCCCAAGCTTCATGGGCACGGACATCTTCTATCGCCTCAGGCGCAGCACTCGGCGCCAAGGGCTCATCGCTACTTTGCGCAGCATGAACAATTTCTTCATTCGCTGGCGGCAACGCAGCGGCTGGGCTCACGGCTAATAAATTGCACCACGCCGCTGCCTTATCCAGCGAGGCTTGCCAATAGGTGGCCGGTGGTTGGTGGCCGGCGGTCAAAACAGGTAAGGCCTGCGCCATCAGTTCAACCGCTGCCAGTACCTCTGCGCGCACCTCGTGCGAGCCGGCGACCCGATCCTCCAGCACCTGATTCAACAAATGCTCAAAAGCCCAACCCCAATCCCCAATAGCCGTTAACCCCACCATGCGGCTACTGCCTTTGATGGTGTGGAACCCACGGCGAACAATCATTAAGGCATCTCGATTGCCACTATCTCGCCATTGCGTTGCCGCAGCCACAATCGAGGGAACCTCTTCGGCCATTTCCTCGGCAAACACCGCGCGCATTTCCAGCATGAGGGCATCAACCGGCGGCTCTTCCAACTCAAGCGTATCGAATGATGCCGCCTCTTCGGTAGCGCCTTGTTCGGGCAAAATGGGTTGGTCGAAAGCGCCCGCTTCCGTCCACATGGCGTCAAGACCATTGAGATCAGGGGCACTCGCGGTAGATGCCGTCTCTGGCAACTCGCTGGTTGTGAGCGCATCGAGGCTTGGCAGCTCAAAAGCGGCGGTTTGCTCGGTTATTACCAAGGGCTCGATTGAACTTGAAGCAGCCGCATCACCCAGTAATTGAGGCCAAGCGTCCAGTGAATCCGACTCATGCGAAGCTGATTCAAGTGCTAAGGCGTCCATCGAAGGCACTGCTTCGTAGTCAACCGCTGGCGGCATTTGCGCCCAAAACGACAGTTCTTCCACTGGCTCTGGGGTGATTTGTGGCTCAGGCACGGGGGCGGCCTGCGCCATCTCCAAAAACAAATCCAGGTGCGGTAAGCGGGGCTCACCCCCTTGATCGGCAAGCAAGAAATCCGCAGGCTCATTAGGTTGATGGTCGGTTAAATTCTCTTCCTGTTTTAATGGCTCGATCGTTAATGGCTCGACTGTTAATGGCTCTATGGCATCAGGCGAAAACTCGATCCACGCCGGCACCTTGCTCGCTGGCTCATGGCTGGCTTCGACAGGCTCGGGAGCCGCAGCAATCGAAAATTCAAACGGCGCAGTTTCGGGTTCAAGGGAAATCGGGGCGGGCAGAG
>DZCK01000050.1:4517-11768 GCA_022730245.1 Halothiobacillus neapolitanus | reverse complement strand
GACCTTCGGCCTCTGCCTCGTTTTGCGGCTTTTGGATCAGCAACTCGGCTCACGAGGGATTCAATCAGAGGTTCCTTAGCGCGCTGGCGCTATCCGGCCATTTATAGCCATCGGAGGAAATGATGATTAACGATACCGTTGTGGCGCTGTCGCGCTGGCAATTTGCCTCGACCGCCTTGTACCACTTTTTGTTTGTGCCCCTGACACTAGGGCTGACCGTTTTTCTTGCAGCGCTAGAGACGGTGTATGTGGTGACCGGCAAGCCTATTTACCGCGAGATGACGCAGTTTTGGGGCAAGTTGCTGCTGATTAACTTTGCGCTCGGCGTGGCCACGGGGCTGACGATGGAGTTTGAGTTTGGCACCAACTGGTCGTTTTACTCCGGCTTTGTGGGGGATATTTTTGGCGCCCCGCTCGCCATTGAAGGCTTGATGGCCTTCTTTATGGAATCGACCATGATTGGGCTCATGATTTTCGGCTGGGATCGGCTCTCGCGCGGTCAGCATTTGATTGTGACCTACATGGTGGCGCTCGGCTCGAACTTGTCGGCGCTGTGGATTTTGGTCGCCAACGGGTTTATGCAAGATCCGCAGGGCGCGGTGTTTAATCCGGTAACGATGCGTATGGAGCTCGATAGCTTTTCGGCATTGATTTTCAGCCACGATGCCCAAGCCAAATTCGTGCATACCAGTATCGCGGGGTATGTGACGGCGGCGATTTTTGTGGCGGGCGTGAGTGCGTTTTATTTATTGAAAAAGCGCCATCTGGAAATCGCCAAACGCTCATTCCGTATGGCGACCATTTTCGGGGTGCTTTCGACCATTGGGGTCATCACCCTAGGCGACGCGCTTGGGTTTATTGGTGCCCATGCCCAACCGGCGAAGATTGCAGCCATGGAAGCGATGTGGGAAACCGAGCCTACCCCCGCGCCGTTTAATTTGGCCGCCTGGCCGAATCAGGCTAAGCAGGAAAACAGTTGGGCGCTGCAAATTCCCTACCTGCTAACACCCTTGCTCACCCATACGATGGATACCAAAATCCCCGGCATTTTAGAGATTGAAGCGGACAATGCGGTGCGCATTAAAAATGGCATTCCGGCGGTTGAAGCGCTGAAGCAGCTCTCAGCGAACCCCAATGATGCCGCCGCGATGGCGCAATTTAAAGCCCACGAAAAAGACTTAGGTTATGGCTTTTTGGTGGCGCGCTACGCACCCGATCAAGATGTGAGCAAAGCCACCGATGCCGATATTGCCAAAGCCGCGAAGGACACCATTCCAGATGTGTTCGCGATTTACTGGGTGTTCCGCATCATGGTGGCGTTTGCCTTCTTGATGCTGGCGTTCTTTGTGTTTGGCGTGATTTATTCCCTGCGCAATGAAGTGGAGAAACACCCTGTGTTCCTGCGTTTTGCGCTCTGGATGATCCCTGTGCCGTTTTTGGCCTGTGAAATGGGTTGGATTACGGCGGAATTGGGTCGTCAACCTTGGACGGTGTATAACCTCTTGCCCACTTGGATGTCGGCCTCAAGCCATAGCGTGGGCTACATGGTGTTCTCGCTGATCGGTTTTGTGGGCCTGTATACCATTTTTATCGTGATTGAAATGTTCCTGATGGTGCGCGCCATTAAGCAAGGGCCCGATGCGCCGCACGGCGCTGATGCGGGCGGGCGCGGTCATGACAAAACACTGGGCGGTTCGGTCTTGAGTGGCGGCTACGCGCCGGTTCACGCCAAGGCCTTTGTGAACGAACAATCATCAAAAGAGGTGTGAGATGGAGCTATATCTGGGTTTGAAGCTCTTGTGGTGGCTGCTGCTCGGCGTGCTGCTGCTGGGGCTGGCCGTAATGGTGGGTATGGATATGGGCGTGGGTGCTTTGCTGCGGATTATCGGTAAAACCGATTTGGAGCGCCGCAGTATGCTGAACGCCATAGGCCCGCATTGGGATGGCAATCAGGTGTGGTTTATCCTCGGTGGCGGCGCGATTTTCGCGGCTTTCCCGCTGATTTACGCCACCGCCTTCTCGGGATTGTATGTGGTGATGCTGCTCTTGCTGTGGAGTATGATTATGCGGCCACTGGCCTTTGAATACCGCTCTAAAATCCCCACCGAACAATGGCGAAACATCGCCGACTGGGTGTTTTTGATCTCCGGTGCGCTGCCGATGATTATCTACGGCGCGGCGATGGGCAACATGCTGCAAGGCGTGCCTTTCCATTTCGATTGGGATTTGCGCTCGTATTACACCGGCAGTTTTATTAGCCTGTTTAACCCGTTTGCCATACTGGCCGGGCTGCTCTCTTTGGCGTTGGCGATGTACATGGGCGCGGCGATGATGGTCATTAAAACCGAGGGCGCCCTCGCCGCACGCGCGCGGACGGCAGGTTCGGTCGCCGTCGGGGTGGCGATCGTGCTGTTTGCGTTAGGCGGCGTGTGGGTGAGCCAGATGCCGGGGTTCGTACTCACGCATTCGGTGGATCCGGCTTTGGCGCAAACACCGATGACGCAAACGGTTGCGCATGTGGCTGGCGGCTTGATGGCGAATTATCACGCCCATGCCATTTTGTGGTTGGTGCCCGCCATCGGGTTTTTTGGCATGATCGCAGGTTTTTTGATGCTGCGCGCGCATCGTGCGGGGCTGGCATGGTGGCTGGGTATTTTGGCTTGGGCGGGCGTGTTGGGCGCCACGGCGATTAGTTTGTTCCCCTTCCTGATGCCCTCTTCCACGAATCCCAGCCAGAGCCTGACGATTTGGAATTCTATTTCCAGCCAAACGACCTTGTTATGGATGACCGGCTTTACCGCCGTGTTTGTGCCGCTGATTCTGTGGTACACCAGTTGGGCGTTTTATGTGATGCGCGGCAAGGTGGATGCCAGTAAGATCGAGCAAGACCCGCACGCTTACTAGCCGCCGTGACTTTAATAGGAGAACGACATGAAAGTGATTGGTTATTTCTTACTGTTTTTTGTGCTCGCCATGATTTTGATCGTGTTGGCGATTATTTTGGGCGATGCGGCGCCGTGGTATTTTGCGTGGATTATCGGCACGGGGCTGCTGATTTTAACTTCGGCCGCCGCCGGTTTTCTGTTTGATACCCAAGAAGAAAAGGCTAAGGGCATGCCGCAATAGCTCGGCTGCGGTCAGTTCGGTATCGAGGCGGTTACGTATGGGCCGCCATAAAAAACCCCCGCCAAACGGCGGGGGTTTTGTTGTTTTTTGCTGGGGCAGAAAAAGCATTCAGCCCCATTGCGCCCCAATTACAGGCTGTAGTACATCTCAAATTCAACGGGATGCGGTAACTGGCGCACGCGCTGCACTTCGCCGCGTTTGAGCTCAAGGTAGGCATCAATCAAATCATCGGAGAACACATCGCCACGTTTTAAGAAATCGCGGTCGCCATCGAGTGCATCCAAGGCTTGATCGAGCGAGAACGCCACTTCGGGGATGTTTTTCTCTTCTTCTGGTGGCAGGTCGTACAGGTTTTTGCTGGCGGCTTCACCGGGGTGAATTTTGTTTTGAATGCCATCAATACCCGCCATCAGCATGGCCGCGAACGCCAAGTAGGGGTTGGCGGTGGAGTCGGGGAAGCGCAGCTCAACGCGGCGCGCTTTGGGGTTGGTTACAAACGGGATGCGAATAGAGGCTGAGCGGTTACGCGCGGAATACGCCAATTTAACCGGCGCTTCGTAATGCGGCACTAAACGCTTGTAGCTATTGGTGGAAGGGTTGCAGAAGGCATTCAAGGCGTGGGCGTGCTTGATGATGCCGCCGATGTAGTACAGCGCCATTTCCGATAAGCCCGCGTAGCTATCGCCAGAGAACAGGTTTTTGCCATCTTTGGCCATCGATTGATGCACGTGCATGCCCGAGCCGTTATCACCGAACATAGGTTTTGGCATAAAGGTTAAGGTTTTGCCGTAGCTGTGCGCCACGTTTTGCAGCACGTATTTCAGGGTTTGCACTTCATCGGCTTTTTTAACCAAGGTGCTGAAACCCACGCCGATTTCACATTGGCCGGCGGTGGCCACTTCGTGGTGGTGCACTTCAACGGTTTGGCCCATGTCTTCGAGCACTAAGCACATGGTTTGGCGCAAATCGTGCAGGGAATCGACGGGCGGCACGGGGAAGTAACCGCCTTTAACCACGGGGCGGTGGCCCATGTTGCCTTCGGGGTATTCTTTGCCGGAGTTCCACGCGGCTTCTTTGGAATCGATTTTAACGAACGAGCCGGACATATCATTGCCCCAGCGCACATCGTCAAACACGAAAAATTCGTTCTCAGGACCAAAATAAGCCACATCGGCCAGGCCAGAGGCTTGAATGTACGCTTCGGCGCGCTTGGCAACCGAGCGCGGGTCGCGGGTGTAGCCCTGCATGGTGTCGGGCTCGATAACATCGCACACCAAAATCATGGTGGGTTCTTCTGAGAACGGGTCCATCACGGCGGTGCTGGCATCGGGCATTAAAATCATGTCGGAGGCATTAATGCCTTTCCAGCCGGCGATGGATGAGCCATCAAACATCATGCCGGATTCATAGACATCTTCATCGACGCGCGCGGCGGGATAAGTGACATGCTGTTGCTTGCCACGGGTATCGGTAAAGCGGAAATCAACGAACTTAACGCCGTTTTCTTCCATAATTTTCATCGCATGACTAACAGACATGAGCTTCTCCCATTAAAAAACAAATTCAAACGAACTAAAAAGAGCGGAATTATAACGCAGACCGCATCGCACGCAGCCGACAGAGGTGCATCATCGAATCAAACCGCTGGTTTGGCAATAAATGCAGGAATCGTGCCTAAATTTGTGCAGGGGGCGCTGCGCGGGCTTCGGGGTTAAAAATCACGCTCAAGCAAGCATTTTTGTGATGCTGCTTGGCATTTATGGTTGGGGTTGTTGCAGCCCGCTTTATTTTTCGCACCAAATTAATGCAGCGCTGCCTGGTTTGTGCATCAAAACAGGGCGTTTGAATCGATTGGGCGTGTGTCGCGCCCAATAAAAAACGGCAGAAACACGTTAAATGCGCGTGTTTATATTTTTGCCGTGGGTTTGGGCAGGGTTAAACAGGCCGTTAGGCCGCTTGGCTGCTCGGCCAGTGTTCGGTGGGGGTGTGCGCCGGGCGCATAGAGATTGAGTTGCCAGCCCTGCGCTTCGGCCAGCGCTTCAGCCAAACTTAAGCCTAAGCCGTAGCCGGTTACGCCACTGCGGGCGGCATCTTTTCGGGCAAACGGTTCGCTTAAGGTGATAATTTCATCGGGGGTTAGCCCGTCACCGTGATCTTCTATGCACAAAATGTGTGCATCGGGCGTTTCAAGCCGCCGCAACTGAATGGGCGGGCGGCCATAACGCTGCGCATTGTCAATCAGGTTATCCAAAATGCGCTGCGCGGTGGACGGGGCAAGGGCAAATTGAGCTTGGGTTTGCGGTTCAATGAGCTGCACGCTAATGCCGCGTTGCGCGGCGCTGGCCACGCAATGGGCAAGCCAGGTGTGGGCATCTACCCACGCCAGCGGGGCTTGGTTTACCCCGCGCGCAATCGAGAGCACCTCGCCAATCAGTTGATTCATTTGGTTTATATCGGCCTGCATTTGATCGTGCAGCTCGGCTTCCAACGCATCTTGCGCTAAAGCAAGGCTTAAACTTAGGCGGGTGAGCGGGGTGCGTACATCATGCGAAATGCCGGCTAAGAGCACGGTGCGGTTTTCAATTAATCGTTTCACCTCTGCCGAGCGCCGGTTGACTGCGTCAATGAGCACGCGGGTTTCTTTGGGGCCGGTGAGCGGCAAGGGCGCATCGGGCAGCCCTAGGCTTACCTGCGCAGCCAAGCGGCTCACGGGTAAGGTGAGGCGGCGCGCCAGTAGTAAACCCAGTATTAAGGTGAGCAAAATGCCGCCCGCTAAAATCACCCCGAGGGTGAACGGGATTTTGTAGCCGACGCGGCTCGGTGAAAATTCAAATTTCAGCACATCATCGGCAATGGGGATTTCAAGCCAATAACCGGCGCCTTGGGGCAGACCGCCCATGTAGATGCACTCGCCGGTTTTGGGGTCAATCGTATCGGGCGGGCACTGATTGAAGCGGCGCACGACGGCATCGTGCAAAAACCGTACATAAGGCAGGTTGGTGCTGTGCTGGCGGTTTAACGCGGGGATTTCTTGAATGATGAGGCCATGCTGGTTTTTGAGTTCGGCGGCGAGCAGGGGTTGCGCGTCTTTGGGAAGCTCGGTCCAGGTTTGCGCCGAGAGCACAATCAGTGCCGCCAAATCATCGGCCGAGCGCTTGGCCATGGGCACCATTACAAACCAAGTTACGGCGGAGAGGGCGAAAATCAGAATCACGCTGATGCTGCCAATCAGCGCCAGTGCGGTGGTTGAAAATAGGCTCCACGAACGAGGCGGGCGGTTCATGCGGGCGCAGATTCGCTGCGCGGGCTGCGGCCACTGGGCGCGAAGAGATAGCCCTCGCCCCAGATGGTGACTAAATAGCGGGGTTCAGCCGGTTGCGCCTCGATTTTGCGGCGCAGGCGGGTGATGCGCACATCAATACTGCGATCAAACGCGGCGCGCTCGTAGCCCTTTAAATAATCCATGATTTGGTCGCGATTAATCACGCGTTTCGGGCGTTCTAAGAAAAATTGCAGCAAGCGCCATTCGCCATGGGTTAAATCGAGCGGTTGACCCTGTAAAAACGCTTGATGCGTTTGGGTGTTGAGCGCAAAATCGCCGATGACGGGCAGGGCGGGCGCTGATTGTGCCGTTTGTGTGGCGGTTGGGGCGACGCTAGGCCGCCGCAGCACGGCTTTGATGCGCGCCACCAATTCACGCGGATTAAACGGCTTGGGCAGGTAATCATCGGCGCCGACTTCTAAGCCTACGATGCGATCAATATCCTCGCCCCGCGCCGAAAGCATGATGATCGGCGGGCGGGTCTGGGGGTTGAGCCTGCGGGCAATCGACAAGCCATCTTCACCGGGTAGCATGATGTCGAGCACCAGCAAATCCATGTGGGGATCTGCGCGCAAGGCGGCATCCATTTCACTGCCACTGCCCACCACGCGCACCACAAACCCTTGCTCGCGCAAATAGCGGCCAAGCAGGGTTTGAATGCCCGGATCATCATCGACCACCAAAATATGCGGCGCGCCCACGGGCGGCTTCGGTTCGGTGTTGTTTAATTCAGATTGAGTCATGGTGCCTCGATTCGAGCAAAAGTCATCTTAATTACTGCGGTTGTCGCCGTGCAGTGTCGC
>DZCK01000050.1:0-4417 GCA_022730245.1 Halothiobacillus neapolitanus | reverse complement strand
TGTCGCCGTGCAGTGTCGCTGGGGTAATCGCCTGCGTCAATTAGCGCGCGGCGGCGCGTTACACATTGAAACACCCCTGCAATATCTCTGGCATAGGGCTGCTATTTAATCCAGCCTCGACTCAGGCCAACGCTCGGCCATTAATTAAACAAGGTTTTACGTTATGCCCAATTCTTTATCCCGAGTGCCTGCAAACACGGAACCCATGCGTGTTCAACCCGCCGCTTGGATGCTGCTGGCGCTGATGGGGGTGCTCGGTTTTGTGCCCTCGGTGGCGCTGGCGGCGGCCGCCACCACGTCCGCGCCCAACACGATACCCGTGGAAACAGCAGGTGCGGTCACTTGGGTGACCATTTTGCAGCAAACCGAAACTCGGTTATCTCAGAATCTGATTGCCGAGGCTGATCGCGCGCGCGCGCAATCTGAACAGGCTCGTGCCAACGGCTGGCTGGCGGGCGCGCCAATTCTGGATGGCTTGTATCGTAGCGATCAGCCGATGAGTAACTTCGGCGCGGTCGAAATGCAAACCGATGTGCGTCTCCCGCTGCGGCGCTTTGGCCAAACCCAAGCGTGGCAAACATTGGCGCAAGAAACAGCGCTAAACGGACAAACCCGAGCACAAGCCAACAAGCTCGCGCTGCTCGGCACCTTGCGCCAGTTGGCCTGGGATTGGCGCCGTGCGGATGCCGAGCTCGCTGCCGCCCAAGTGCGCCTTGAGTTAATGCAACGCGATGTCAAAGCCGTGACGCTGCAAGTGAGCCGAGGCGATGCGGCCGAGGTGGATCGCTTAAGTGTCGAAAGCCGGTTGCTCGCGGTGCAAGATCAATTTGCGGCGGCGCAAATGATGCGTGATAACGCGGCGGCGCGCTGGCATCAAATGACGGGATTTTCTGCACTGCCCAGCGATTTAGGCGCGGATTATCCTGCCAGCTTGCAAAAGCTCAACAACCCCGCTTTTGATACGCCCGATGGCTTGCTCGCCGAGCAGCCCTTGCTCAAGCAAATGGCCAGTGAAGTAGGCTTAAACACCGCGCGCATCAATGCAGAGCGGTCGGCGGGTGCCGGTGCGCCTGAGCTCGGGCTAGGGGTTAAGCGCGATCGGGGTGATCGCGGCATGCCTTTTGATAACAGCCTGTTTGTGACTTTGAGCTTGCCCATCGGTGGGCAAAAATACCGCGACCCCGCATTGGCAGAAATGAGGCAACAGCGCGCGACCGCCCAAGTGGCCTTAATAAAAACCACTCAGCAATTATTAGGCGATGTCACCGCCTTGCGCCAGCGCATTAAGGCGTGGCCGCAGCGTTTAGCTCGGCTGGATGCGAGTGCCGCTTTAGCTGAAAAAACCTTGGGCTTGAAGCAAAAAGCCAGGCAGATGGGTGAGCTCGATTGGAGCCAAGTGCTGAGCTTTGAGCGCGATGCCGCCGATGCGCGTCTGCAAGCTAAGTTGGCTCACATTGAATACGCTGCCGATATCAGTCGTTTAAAGCAAACCCTCGGGATCATGCCGCAAGAGGCTAACTGACCCGATGCATCACAGGAACACACATATGACGTATGCCGCTGCAACCCCACGTTTTTCGCCTTTAATTGTGGCGCTTATGCTCGCGGGGGTGTGTGGCTTGCCCGCCACCACCGAAATAGCCCAAGCGGCCGAACCGGCTGCCTTGACCACCCCTTTGGTTACCCCTGTGGCGGAGCAGGCTAAGGCGATCGTGATTC
The DNA here is from genome assembly GCA_022730245.1 of Halothiobacillus neapolitanus. Classification (GTDB taxonomy): domain Bacteria; phylum Pseudomonadota; class Gammaproteobacteria; order Halothiobacillales; family Halothiobacillaceae; genus Halothiobacillus; species Halothiobacillus neapolitanus_A. The sequence goes on along the minus strand of DZCK01000050.1, from coordinate 2,698 downwards.
CTGACGCCATGCGCCCGAATCTTAAGATTCAATCGGTGCCGGTTGCCGTCACCCAAAACTTACCCATTACCCAAGGCCTCGTGCGCATTAGCGCCGCCGCCAGCAATCAGGCCAGCAGCCAAGTCTCTGCGCCCGCCGATGGCCTCATTGTGGGCAACTTGCCCCAAATTGGGCAAACCGTGACGGCGGGGCAAACCTTGTTCGAGCTTGCCAGCGCAGGCTTGGCCGATTTACAAGGGCAATGGTCGATGGCGCAAGCCCGTGCCGCCCTCGCGCAGCAAAATTTAAGCCGAGATTCTTTGTTATTCACCGATGGGCTCATCGCTAAAAAACGGCTAGACGATACGCGCAGCCAAGCCCAATCGGCGGCAGCCGAGCTCAACGCGGCCACCGCCCGCCTGAAGGTGGCGGGCATCACCGCTGGTCAAGAGGCTGCTGGGGGTCATTTAGCCGTGCGTGCGCCCGTCACAGGCGTTGTGACTCAGCGCACAATTATGCCCGGCGAGCGCGTCATGGCGGGGCAAGCCTTGTTTGAGATCACCCTGAGCGATGCGCAGTGGTGGCTTATGGCCGTGCCACCGGCGCAGGCGCCCGCCGTGGGCGTGCAGGCCGAGCTCAAAATTGCCGGCTGCCCCGAGGCTGCCCCTGTGAAGCTTGTTGATTTGGCGGTCGATCCGTTAAGCCAGATGGTTACCCTGCGCGCCGAGCCAAAAACGCCTTGCGTGCGCTTGCGCCCCGGGCAAAAGGTGAATGCCAGCTTGTGGATTATGCAGCGGGTCCCCGTTCTGGTGGTGCCCATCGCCGCCATCACCGAGCTTGATAATCAGCAACAGGTGTTTGTGCAGCGCGGCACGCAATTTTTTCTGATGCCCGTGCAGTTGCGCGGCGAGTTTGATGGCATGGCTTATGTGGCGGGCGCGTTTCAGCCGCAAGATTTAATCGTAACCCACGGCACCAGCCGCCTTAAGGCCATCGCGCTCGGCATGGGGGCTGAATAATGTTAAATCGTCTGATTGCGTTTTCGTTAGCGCAGCGCTTGCTCATCTTGCTCGCCGCCGTGCTGGTTGCCGGTTTTGGTTGGATGGCGTTTTCCACCATCCCGATTGATGCTTATCCCGATATTTCACCCACCCAAGTGCAAATTATTCTCAAAGCGCCCGGGGTAACGCCGACCGAGGTCGAAACCCGCATTACCGCCCCGCTGGAAACCTCGCTCTTGGGGATTCCGAACCAAACCATGCTGCGTTCCACCTCCAAATACGGCATTGCCGTGATTACCTTAGATTTTGCCGAAGGCACCGATATTTACTGGGCACGCCAACAGGTGAATGAAGCGCTTTCCAATGCCCGTGGCGATTTACCCGCCGGCACGACCGGTGGGGTGGCACCCATCACCACGCCGCTCGGCGAGGCGTTTATGTTTACGCTGGAAAGCCCCACCCTCTCGTTGATGGAGCGGCGGCATTTGCTGGATTGGGTGCTGCGCCCCGCTTTGCGTGCGGTTAAGGGCGTGGCGGATGTGAACTCATTGGGCGGCTTCGTGCGTACCTTTGAAGTGGTGCCAAACCCCACCGCGTTGGCGGCGCATCAGCTCACCACCGATGATTTATTGCGCACCATTGAACAAAACAACCGCAACGATGGCGCGGGCCGGCTGGATGTGGGCGAAGAAGCTTGGCTCGTGCGTGCCGAGGGGCGCATCAAAACACTCGATGATTTAGGCAATTTGGTGGTGACCCAGCAAAACGGCCAGTCGATTCATGTGCGTGATGTGGCCACCGTGCAAATCGGCGCGATCACGCGCTTAGGCGCGGTGACGCATAGCGGCCAAGGCGAAACCGTGGAAGGGCTGGTGCTTACCTTGCGCGGCGCCAATGCGCGGGATGTGGTGGCTCGGGTTCAGCAACGGCTGGCCGATTTGAAATCGAGCCTGCCGCCCGATTTAAAAATCAATGTGTTCTATAACCGTGCCGATTTGGTGAATGCCGCCGTGCATACGGTCAGCAAAGCCCTGCTTGAGGCTGTGGTGCTGGTGCTGATTCTGCTGATTTTGTTTTTGGGCAATGTACGCGCGGCGATTACCGTGGCACTCACCTTGCCTATGGCCGCGCTCATCACCTTTATTCTGATGAAGCAATTTGGCATGAGCGCGAACCTCATGAGCTTAGGCGGCTTGGCTATTGCCATCGGCATGTTGGTGGATGCCGCCGTGGTGGTGGTGGAAAACATGGTGGCGCACTTAGCGCAAGCGCACCAACACCCCAATCGCCCGCGTCTGCATTTGGTGTATCGCTCGGTGGTCGAGGTGGCCGCGCCGGTCACCTCGGGCATCATTATCATCATGCTGGTGTTTTTGCCGCTGCTTTCATTGCAGGGGCTGGAGGGCAAGCTGTTCTCGCCAGTCGCGCTCACCATTATTTTTGCGCTGGGTGCCTCTTTGGTGCTGTCGCTCACCTTGATTCCGGTCATCGCCTCGCTGATTTTAGGCAAGGTGACCGATCATGAGCCGTGGCTGGTGCGCCAATTGCACCGTGGCTATGTGCCGCTCTTAAATTTAGCGCTGCATCGCCCGTGGCCGGTGTTTGCCGTGGCGTTGGCGGGGCTAATTGCGGCGGGTGTGCTGTACACCCAAATCGGTAAAACTTTTATGCCGAGTCTGGATGAAGGCACGCTGGTGATGCAGGTCGAAAACCTGCCT
>DZCK01000049.1 GCA_022730245.1 Halothiobacillus neapolitanus | reverse complement strand
AGGCCCGCTTAAAACCGCGACGCAGGTCGAGCCGCTGGCAGGGCCTTATTGGCTTCGAGGTCAGGCATTGGCCGTTGGGTTTTATTTGAACGAGCTTTTGCTGCGCGCGCTGCGCCGCGAGGCGGCGGTGCCCGATCTTTTTCATACCTATGGCCAAACCCTTGAGGCACTGGCGCGGCCGGGTGTTGAGTTTGGGGGCGTGATCCGGCGTTTTGAGCGCGCGTTGCTGGATGAATTGGGTGTGGGCATTGATTGGCAGCGCACGGCAGATTCGGGCGAGGCCATCCACTGCGACCAGTGGTATGGTCTTGATGCCGAAGTAGGTATCTTGCGAGATAACACAGGGAAATTTAGGGTATTTGGCCGCGTGTTGCATGCCATAGCTGAGCATTTGCCGCTTGAAACTGCCACAGACCGCCGCAGCGCCCGCGATGTGATGCATTATTTACTGCGCCCCCATGTGGGGTCGGCGGTGTTTCATAGCCGCGCTTTATGGCGATCGAACACACCGCCTGATGGCGCGTAAAATAAACGCCATAAAACAGGCTGTATGGCACTGTTGAACACTCCGTTAAACACCCTCAGGATCAACCCACTATGACCAATCGAATGACCGCGCAATTGCCTTTATTGGGCTTAAATATTGATCACGTCGCGACCTTGCGCCAAGCGCGGGGAACCCGCTACCCGGATCCCGTGCATGCGGCACTGTTGGCAGAGCAAGCTGGCGCCGATAGCATTACCTTGCATCTGCGCGAAGATCGGCGCCACATACATGATCGCGATGTACTGCGTTTGCGTGATTTATTGCAAACCCGTATGAATTTAGAGATGGCCGTCACCGATGAAATGGTTGAGTTCGCGTGTCGTGTTAAACCGCATGATTGCTGTCTTGTGCCCGAGCGCCGCGAAGAGCTCACCACCGAAGGTGGGTTGGATGTGGCGGGTCAAATCGATCGCGTCCATGCCGCTTGCGACAAACTTGCAGCTGCAGGCATTCGCGTATCGCTGTTTATTGATGCCGATCCCCGCCAAATTGATGCGGCAGTGGCCTGTGAGGCACCCGTGATTGAATTGCACACGGGGCATTACGCTGATGCGACCGATGATGCAGCACAAAAAAAAATACTCAATGATTTGATCCGAGTGGCACGCGATGCAGCGGATGTGGGCTTGCAGGTTAATGCAGGGCACGGATTGCACTATCACAATGTACAAGCCATTGCGGCCATTCCCCAGCTAGATGAATTAAATATCGGCCATGCCATTATTGCCCGCGCCGTATTTGTGGGCTTGCCGCAAGCCATTAGCGATATGAAGCAGCTCATGCGCGCCGCCCGTTATAGCGCGCATTAGCCGTCATGATTCTGGGTATTGGCACTGATTTAGTTGAAATTGAACGGCTTGAGCGCGCCTATATTCGCCATGATGAGCGCTTGCTGGCGCGCATTTTAAGCGAGCGCGAGCGTAACACTATGCCCCCCCTTAATTCAGTGCGTTTTGCCGCATGGCTGGCCAAACGGTTCGCGGCGAAAGAGGCGGCTGTTAAGGCACTCGGCACGGGCTTTCGCGATGGCATTACGCTGCACGATATCGAAACCCATCACACCATACTTGGCGCGCCCGTGCTGCATTTTTCGGGCGCCGCCTTGCTGCGATTTCAGCATTTAGGCGGACAGGTGGCGCACCTTACGGTGAGTGATGAGCGCCAACACGCGCTGGCCTTCGTGGTGATTGAAGGCCAATCCCCCGGGCGCGCGCAGGGATCGGTATAAATCAATCGTTTAAGCTTGTTTTGTGCAAGCCAATCCCGTAGAATGCGCACCTTCTTTCTCCTGCCTGACCGTTACGCATACGGCAGGCTGCTTTTTTTCTATCCACAGGAGCATTTTATGCGTCACTATGAAATTGTGTTCATGGTCCACCCGGATCAAAGTGAACAAGTCCCCGCCATGATTGAACGCTATCGCGGCATTATCGAAAACGCAGGTGGCACGGTGCACCGCTTGGAAGATTGGGGTCGTCGTCAACTGGCTTATCCCATCAACAAACTCGTCAAAGCCCACTACGTGCTGCTGAATGTTGAAACCGAACAAGCGCCTTTGGCGGAACTCGAAGAAGCCTTCCGCTTCAACGATGCCGTGTTGCGCCACCTCACCAGCCGCGTAGATGCCGCACAAACTGAGCAATCAATCATCATGCGCGAACGCGATAGCGATCGCCGTCCGCGCCGTCGTGATGATGAAGCCGATGAACGGTTTGATCGTGATGAAGACGATCAGGTTGAACAAGACGACCGCGTCGAAGCCAGCGAATAAGCCGATTCATCAGATTCTAGGGAGTACACCATGTCACGTTTTTTCCGTCGCAAGCGTTTTTGCCGTTTCACTGCTGAAAAAGTAGTGCAGATTGATTACAAAGATCTCGATACCTTAAAGCAATACTTGTCTGAAACTGGCAAGATTGTCCCCGCTCGGGTGACCGGTACCGCCGCGCGTTACCAGCGTCAACTACAAACTGCGATTAAGCGCGCCCGCTTCCTCGCGTTGTTGCCTTTCACCGATCGTCATTGATTGGCGTATCTGGTCTGGCATAAGAATTATAGGAATGCATCATGCAAGTTATTTTGTTAAACAAAGTTGAAAATTTAGGCACCTTAGGCGATGTCGTGAATGTGCGTGCAGGTTATGCGCGCAACTTTCTGATTCCTTACGGTAAAGCTACAGCAGCGACTAAGGCCAACTTGGCTGAGTTTGAGGCGCGCCGGGCTGAGCTTGAGCGTCAGGCCAATGAAAATATGGCTGCTGCTGTCGCGCAAGCCACGCAATTGGCACAAGCAGCGGTCACCATCGCGGTGAAAGCGGGCGCCGAAGGCAAGTTGTTCGGTTCAGTCGGCACGGCTGAAATCGCTGAAGCGGTTACACGCGTTCATGGTGTTGCCATCGAAAAACGCCAAGTTCGTTTGCCCGCAGGTGCGTTACGCGCTATTGGTGAATTTGATGTCACCTTGCATTTGCATACCGATGTTGATGCGGTCATTAAAGTCATTGTGATCGGCGAAGAATAAGTCACTCTTATTTCAGAAAACCGCGCCGTCTCAACCAACTGGGCGGTGGGTATTCGATTCAAGGGGGCTTGACCCTAAGCCCAAAAAGCCAGTCAGAATTTTTCTGACTGGCTTTTTTGTTGATGGCGTTTAGCGCCGTCTACCGCATGCGAGTTTTTACGGTTAATTGATTTTTCTGGTGTACGAGGAGTTAATTTGGCCGTAAATGTGGGGGCCTTCACTTGCAGACGCACCGGAGTGTGTAGGGGTTGATTGCACGCTCGATGCACAGCCAGCCAGTGCGAAGGCTATGGCAATCAGCGCGATCGAAATAAGTGGCTTCACAAAAACATCTCCCGAGAGGCTTGCTGCATAGGTTAGCTGCGGTTGTGGCGCTCGTCATTGCGCAAGGCATTTAACTCAACATCGGTTTTATCGGCAATAGAAAGCAATTTAAAGGCTAAATCTGCTTCAATTTTTTTCCACTCTACGGCGAAACCTTCTTTATCGTGCCGCAAGGTGGTTTTGGCTTGAGCGATATCAAGGCGCAGGGTATCCACTAAATCGGGGTGGTATTCATGGGGTGCTAATTTTGAGCTTGCGGCATCAATGACGGTATTGGTATCGGCATCGTGGCCGTGTTGGTCACTATCCAGTAGCTGCGCGTAAATACTCCCAAGCCAATGGTAATAAGCATTCGATAAGGCATTGTGTTCTGGGTTTGTTTCTGTTGCCATGATGCGCTCCAAATTTTTAAAAAAATGAGCATACACCTTTGCCCGTCTTTTTGGCGTTGCGCGGCGGGTTTTTTGGGGCGCAGCACGCGATTTGGGGTATCCTTAGCGGCCTATTTTTGATTAAACCTAAATTCCAATCGCCATGATGCACGAGCAATATAATCCCGCCCTTGTTGAAGATGCCGCCCAAAGCTTATGGGCTGATAAACAATCGTTTCGCGCGGTTGAAGACCCCACGCGGGAAAAATTCTATTGCCTGTCTATGTTTCCGTATCCTTCCGGGCGGCTGCACATGGGGCATGTGCGTAATTACACCATCGGTGATGTAATCGCGCGGTATCAACGCATGCGCGGCAAAAACGTGTTGCAACCGATGGGCTGGGATGCGTTCGGGCTGCCGGCTGAAAATGCGGCGCTTAAAAACGGCGATGCCCCGGCCCGCTGGACCTTCGAAAACATCGATTACATGCGCGGCCAGTTGCAGCGCTTAGGCTTGGCTTACGATTGGCAACGCGAATTGGCTACCTGCACGCCGCAATATTACCGCTGGGAACAATGGCTGTTCACTCGCCTGGTGCGCAAGGGCATGGCCTATAAAAAAACCGCCGTGGTGAACTGGGACCCGGTGGATATGACGGTTCTGGCGAACGAGCAGGTCATCGACGGGCGCGGCTGGCGCTCCGGTGCGCTGGTCGAGCGGCGCGAGATTCCGCAGTGGTTTATTAAAATCACCGACTATGCAGATGAATTAATTGATGATTTGAATCAGTTAGATGGCTGGCCAGAGCAAGTGCGCACCATGCAGGCGAACTGGATTGGTCGCTCGCGCGGTTTGCAGGTGGATTTTGCCTTGCCGGATGGCCTGTCCGATGGCAACAAGCTCACCGTGTTTACCACGCGGCCAGACACCCTTTATGGCGTGTCGTATCTAGCCGTGGCCGCCGAACATCCGCTCACCAAAAAAGCGGCGCAAACCAATCCCTACATCGCCGCCTACATCGCCCGTTGCAGCCATCACAAGGTGGCCGAAGCGGAACTGGCGACGATGGAAAAAGAGGGCGTTCATCTCGGGATGACCGTGACGCATCCGTTGACCGGCGAACCAATTCCGGTTTGGTCGGCTAATTTTGTGCTGATGGAATACGGCACCGGCGCGGTGATGGCCGTACCGGCACACGATCAGCGCGATTTTGAATTCGCGCAGCATTATGACTTGGCGATCACGCCGGTGATCGAATCCGCCGAGCCGCACGATTACACGGCGGCTGCGATGACGGCCAAGGGCAAACTGTTCAATTCGGGCGCGTTCTCGGGGATGGATTTCGAGACAGCGTTCGATGCCATTGCCGCGCACCTTGAGGCCAAAAAACAGGGTCAGGTGCAAATTAACTACCGCCTGCGCGATTGGGGTGTATCGCGTCAGCGGTATTGGGGCTGCCCGATCCCGATCATCAACTGCCCGCATTGCGGCGCGGTGCCGGTGCCGGACGATCAACTACCGGTGGTGCTGCCCACCGATGTGGTGATGAACGGCCCGCAATCGCCCATCAAGCAATCGCGTGAGTTCATCGAGACGACCTGCCCGGAATGCGGCAGTGCCGCCGAGCGCGAAACCGATACCTTCGATACGTTTTTCGAGTCGAGTTGGTATTACGCCCGTTACACCTGCCCGGATTTTGCGCAAGGCATGCTCGATGAGCGCGCTAATTATTGGCTGCCGGTCGATCAATATGTGGGTGGGGTGGAGCACGCCGTGCTGCATCTTTTGTATGCGCGATTTTTTCATAAATTAATGCGCGATGAAGGCTTGATTGCCAAAGATGTGCCCGAGCCATTCACCCGCCTGCTCACCCAAGGCATGGTGAATAAAGACGGCAGTAAGATGAGCAAATCCAAGGGGAATACGGTTGATCCTCAGCCCTTGATTGAAGCGTATGGTGCCGATACCGTGCGCTTGTTTATGATGTTTGCCGCACCGCCCGATCAAGGGTTGGAGTGGTCGGATGCGGGTGTGGAAGGCGCGCATCGGTTTTTAAAACGCCTGTGGCGTCAAGTGTACGATCGCAAGCAAGCCGGCTGGCAGGCGGCGCCTTTGATTGTGACCGATTTAGATGATGCCGCCCGCGCTCTGCGCCGCAAGCTGCACGAAACCCTGGTGCGTGTCACGGATGATGTCGAAAAACGTCAAACATTCAATACTGTGATTGCCGCGAATATGGAATTATTCAACGAGCTGAATAAATTTGAAGGGCAGGGCGCGGTGGCAAATGCGGTGATTACGGAAGTGCTGCAAGGCATGATTAAAATGTTAGCGCCGATCGTGCCGCACATTACCCATGCGTTATGGCCGCAAATTGGCGGCGCGGGTTGGGTGATTGACGCCCCTTGGCCCGTGATTGATACCGCAGCACTGGTGCGCGATGAGCTTGAATTAATGGTGCAGGTTAACGGCAAGCTACGGGGCAAAGTGATGGTGCCCGCCAGTGCGGATAAAGTCGCGCAAGAAGCCGCCGCGATGGCGAATGAATCGGTGCAGCGGCATATTGATGGTCAAGTCATTAAAAAGGTGATTTTAGTGCCCGGCCGCTTAATCAATATTGTGGTGGGGTAGACGCGTGTTCCGTTCTCAAATTTTGCAATTCATACCGACTCAATTGGCCGCGCTTGCCCTGTGTGCTTTGGCGTTAAGCCTTTCGGCTTGTGGCTATCATTTGCGGGGTGTTACCGAGCTTAATCCGGTGTACGCCAAAGTGTATGTTCAAGGCATGAGCGGCAGCGACCCGGTGTATCAACAATTGCAGTATTTATTTCAAAATACGCCGAGCGTTTTAGTTGATACCCCCCAAGGGGCGACCGCCACATTGGTTATCGATAAAAATGCGGTTACTCAGCGTGTTGCGGTGGTAACTCCGCAAGCCAGTGTTCAGCAATATGAGCTATATCAGCAGGTTAAATACCACATTGAGCTACCCGATGGCCGAACCACGCAGCCGCAAACCGTGAGCCGAGCCCTCAACTATAATTATGATCCGGTGGGTGTTTTGGCCTCAACGGGTAACCAGCAGCAAATTTCGCAAGAACTAGCGCAATCGATCGCTCAATTATTGTTTTATCGGTTAAGCGCGCCTATTTCTGCGACAAAGCCGACAGAATCGGCTCAAACCGCCCCCGATGGGGCGCAACCTTAACGTGAACTTATCGCCAGAACAGCTCAAAGCCGCGCTTGAAAAACGTTTGGGCGCGCTCTACGTTTTTGTCGGTGATGAGGCGTTATTGCTGGATGAAGCCCGTCAAGCGGTGTTATGCCAAGCGCGCAAAGCGGAGGTGGGTGAGCGATTGCGTTTTGAAGCCGATGCCCGTTTTGATTGGCAATCACTCAATCACATCAGCGCAAATTTATCGCTATTTGCCGAGCGACGTTTAATTGATCTGCGCATTCCGACCGGTAAGCCCGGCAAAGAAGGCGCCGATTTTTTAAAATCCCTTGCCGCAAACCAAAGCCAAACGAGCAATTTACCAACTGATATTTGGGTAATCAGTTTGCCTAAATTAGATAGCGCTGCGCAAAAATCGGTTTGGTTTACCACACTAAGCCAAGCGGCCACCGTGGTAATTTTTTGGCCAGTACCCCTGCGTGATTTACCGCGCTGGATCGAAAATCGGGGCAGGTCTGTGGGGCTGCAACTCGATCCTGATGCGGCCAATCTCATTGCAGAGCGTGTCGAGGGAAACCTGCTGGCCGCCAAGCAAGAATTAGATAAACTCAGTTTGTTGGGTTTGCCGAACCCAATCTCTGCGGTGAGTTTGCTTGCAACAATTATGGATCAGTCGCGTTTTAACCCATTTGATTTGGGTGATGCGTTGCTCGCCGGTGATCGTGCCCGTGCGGCGCATTTGCTCGCGCGCCTGCGGGAAGAGGGCGCAGAAGTTATTTTAATTTTATGGGTCTTGAGTCGGGAATTACGTTTGCTGGCAAGCTTGGATGACCCCGCCGCAGTGGATCGCCTACCGGTGCCCAAGGGGCGAAAACCCCTGTACGCCCGCGCCGCTCGGCGGGCACCGAGTGCGCACTGGCTCAAGCTATTGGGGCGCTGCGCTCAAATTGATCGCACCATTAAAGGCGTGGCACAGGGTGAGCCTTGGCAAATGCTGGATCGGGTGGCACTGGCCGCGTGCGGGCGCGCTCAGGGTGCGCGATCCGGTTGATTTTTTAATCAGCTTTAATAAAAGCACCAATTAAAGACTAAAAACTAAAAATAATTTAAAATTATAGAGTTAAACATGAATACTAACCAAGAACACGAAGAGCTTAAACTTAAAGCGCTGATGACCCAGCTGGGCCACGCGGCACGGCAAGCATCGCGCCAATTGGCTCGTGTAACCACAGCCGATAAAAATCGTGCTTTATTGGCGATAGCCGAGGCCTTGCTGGCATCCACACCGGTGCTTATGGCCGCCAATGCGCTTGATGTGGCCAATGCGCGCGCGCGCGGGCTCGATGCGGCAATGATTGACCGCCTAATGTTAAGCCCTCAAGGCATTGTGCACATGGCCGAAGGGGTGCGCCAGGTGGCGAATTTGCCTGATCCGGTTGGCGAAATTACCGATTTGGTCTTTCGCCCCACGGGGATTCAAGTGGGGCAAATGCGCGTGCCTTTGGGGGTGGTGGGCATTATTTATGAATCTCGGCCAAATGTGACCATTGATGCGGCGGCGCTGTGTTTAAAATCGGGCAATGCCACGATTTTGCGCGGGGGCTCTGAGGTGGCGGCAACCAATGTGGCGCTGGCTGATTGCATTCGGCGGGGGCTTGCGGCGGGTGATTTGCCGGTCGATGCGGTGCAAATTGTCCCCACGCAAGACCGCGCTGCGGTATCACTCATGCTGGGCTTGTATCAATTTATTGATGTGATGATCCCTCGCGGCGGCAAAGGTTTGGTTGAGCTTGTTGTTAATCAGGCAAAAATGCCTGTTATTAAGCACTTGGATGGGGTTTGTCATGTGTTTGTTGATGAATCGGCCGCGTTAAATAAAGCGGTGGCGGTGGCGGTAAATGCTAAAACTCATCGCTATGGCGTGTGTAATGCGATGGAAACTTTGTTGGTACATCAAACAGTTGCTGCCGACTTCTTACCCATGATTGCACCACTTTATTTTGAAAAAGGGGTTGAGTTGCGCGGCTGCCCCCGCACACAGGCCATTTTAGGCGATGCGATTCAGGCGGCTACGCTGGATGATTGGTATGCCGAGTATTTAGGCCCCATTCTTGCCGTGCGCGTGGTGGCTACGCTTGATGAGGCCATTAACCACATTGAAACCTATGGCTCGCACCATACCGATGCCATTGTGACGGAAAATTATTCGACGGCGCGGCGTTTTTTGCGTGAAGTCGATTCCGCCTCGGTGATGGTGAATGCATCAACGCGGTTTGCCGATGGGTTTGAATATGGTTTGGGCGCAGAAATTGGCATTTCAACCGATAAAATTCATGCCCGTGGTCCTGTGGGGTTGCTGGGTTTAACCTCAAATAAATATGTGGTATTGGGGGATGGGCACATTCGTGTTTGAGCCGATGCAGCCTCAGCCTCAGCCTCAGCCCTTACTTGGCATCTTGGGGGGCACGTTTGATCCCATCCATTTGGGGCATTTACGCTTGGCAGAAGAAATGCGTGAGGCGCTGAATTTAGCGCGCGTGCATTTTGTGCCAGCGGCCATTCCCCCGCATCGCGCGCGACCGGCGCTTTCGCCCGCCGCTCGGTTTGAGCTGGTGCGTTGTGCCATTTCAGATCAGCCCGCATTTGTGGCCGATCCCCGTGAACTGAGCCGCAACGGTGCCTCGTATACCTTTGATACGGTGCAATCGGTTCATGCCGACTTTCCCGCCCATCACCTCGTGCTCATCTTAGGGATGGATGCGTTTAATGGCCTTGCGCAATGGCATCGCTGGGCTGAGCTTTTTGATTATGTGCATTTGGCGGTGGCCAGCCGCCCAGGCGCGGTGTTGAGCGCGGGCGCGGCGCGTTTATTAGATGAGCGCAGCCTAAGCCCTGCCCAGTTGCCCTTTTATCGGGCGGGCGGCATCGTCTCCTTACCCATCACACACCTTGATATTTCTGCCACGGCTATTCGTAGCGCACTGGTTGCCGGGCGGTCTGTTCGTTATCTCGTGCCAGAATGTTTGTTAAATCCCCTGCGCGTGCATTATTCTGAACCCAATTTCGGCGCATCATTATCGACTCAGTCGGCTAGTGAATGAGCTACTTATCCATTTAAATCAAAAAGATGAACCATGAATCAAGATAAAACCTTAAATACTGCCACCCCCGTTGCAAACGCAGATGTGGCGCAAGCCACACCCGCTACCGAGCCGCACTCGGCTGAATCTATCGTGGGTTGGGCGGTGGCCGCCCTCGAAGAACTTAAAGCGATTGATATCCGTGTGCTGGATGTCCGTGGCCACTGTAACTTTACCGATTTTATGGTGTTCTCATCGGGCACGTCTGATCGGCATTTAAAATCACAGGCCAATAGTGTGGTTGTGCAGGTTAAAAATCACGGCATCCGCCCCATGGGCGTTGAGGGTGATGATGTGCCCAGCACGGAATGGGTGTTGGTTGATTTGGTCGATGTGATTGTCCATATCATGCTGCCGGAAACCCGCGATCATTATCAGCTTGAAAAACTATGGTCCGCACCGGGTGGCCATCAAAATACGGCGGAGCGCCCCAGTTTGAATTCAAGCGCCAACGCGGCATCGGTAGCTAACTTAGCCGGTGGGCAATCGGCTTATGCGCTGGCCTTGGAGAAAATGCGCCAAGGCGCGGATCTTGAAACCGCCATTGGTGATTGGGATGACAGCGAAGATTTGGCTGATGCCGATCTGGATAACGATCTAGACGATTGGGACGATGAGTTGCCCCATGATGAAACCCCACCGGCTCATCGCAGTTAAGTTTAATTGCGGCGCGCGAGGTGAAAATCCAGCTCATTACGGTGGGCACGCGCTTGCCTGAATGGGCAGTGGCGGGCACAGCAGAATACTTAAAGCGTATGCCGTCGGCATGCCCGGTTTTTTTGCAAGAAATACCGGCTATTCAACGCAGCAAAACCACGGCAACGGACCGCGCAAAAGCCGCCGAGTGCGCGCGTATCGAAGCGCAGATTCCTAAAAATGCCTGGCGCATTGTGTGTGATGAGCGCGGGCAAGATTGGTCGACCGCCCAGCTTTCAACCCAGCTAGCCGATTGGATGCAATCGGGGCGTGATGTGGCCATTGTGGTGGGCGGTGCCGATGGGTTAACCGATGAGCTGCGGGGCAGTGCCCATGCCCTGTGGCGATTATCCAAACTCACCCTGCCGCATCCGCTTGTGCGGGTTTTATTGGCCGAGCAGCTCTATCGGGCTTGGTCATTGCTCAATCATCATCCGTACCATCGTGAATAATTTACCGGACGCGCCCAAAACCCCGGCGCCTTTGTTTTTAGCTTCAAGCTCGCCCCGGCGCGCGCAGTTGCTGGCCGACATGGGCTTTCGGTTTTCCGTTTTAGATGCCGTGCTGTGTGCGGTTGATGAAACACCACGGCCTCTAGAGCCCCCCCTTGCGTTGGTGGCGCGATTAGCGCAGGCCAAAGCAAGCAAAGGGTTACAAGCACCGTGTCTTGCGCGGGGTGGCGTTGTGATTGCGGGCGATACGGTGGTGATTCATGCGCAAACGCCGATAGGTAAACCGCGTGATGGGGCAGATGCGCAAGCGATGTTGAGCCAATTGCAGGGCAGCACGCACCAAGTCATTACCGCGATTGCCGTCGCTGATGCCACCCAATGCCGCGTGATAACGGTGGGCACACAGGTAAGGCTTGCCCCATTAACGGCCACACAAATTGCCGCTTATGTTGCCACAGGCGAGCCCCTAGGGAGCCTCTGCACGAATCGATGGCACCTCTGGCTGACAGGTTTGTTCGCAATCAAGGCAGCGACTCGAAGCCATGCTCATTGCATGGCGAGAG
>DZCK01000173.1 GCA_022730245.1 Halothiobacillus neapolitanus | reverse complement strand
TGCCTTCAGGATCAAAAAACGCCACCACAGGCACAAGGCGCACATCGAGCCGCCGTGCAAAATGCGCATTGGTTTCTTTTTGGCCTTGCGCATCAAGAATTATGCCATCGGCATCAATTTCAACCCGGCGAATAATTAGCCGCCCACGATAAGCCGGGTCATTAACCATCGGTTGAATAAACTGGCTATCCACCTCATGGCAAAACCCGCAATAGCTGGCATGCACAAACAGCAACATCGGGATTTTTTCGGCCTGCAGGGCGGCTAAATCGCGGGGTACATCGTGTAAATCTGCCATAAACGGCGTGGGGTTCGGCGCATCGGTTGCCGCTGCCGCCTGCGTTAAACCCCGCGCAGCGAACAGCCCGAAAAACGCCCCTGGCAAGGTTTTTTGTAGCCAGCGGCGGCGAGGTGAAGGGGGGTTGGGCATAGCACGCGCTCCGTGTTATTTTTGGTTTATGTAATTTTGCAAATCATAGTCTAAAAAACCCAGCGCCCCGTTATGCCGAATTCTTGGGTACCATAACGCCCCTAATATTTAGGAGAAGTGCGATGCCATCGAATACCCCCGATTTAGCGCCTGCAATCACGCGGATTAAAATTGCCACGCGCGAAAGCCCGTTGGCGCTGTGGCAAAGCGAATTTGTTGCCACCGAGTTAATGCGCTTGCACCCAGGTTTGCAGGCCGAGCTGGTGAGCATGACGACCCAGGGCGATCAGCTCCTCGATAGCCCGCTTGCCAAAATTGGGGGTAAGGGCTTGTTTGTTAAAGAGTTAGAGGTTGCCCTACTCGAACACCGCGCCGACATCGCCGTGCACTCGATGAAAGATGTGCCCATGCACTTTCCCGAAGGCTTAGGGTTATTTGCCATCTTGGCAGGGCATGATCCGCGCGATGCGTTTGTATCGAACCACTATGCGAGCTTGGCCGATTTACCCGAGGGCGCGATCGTTGGCACCTCAAGCCTGCGCCGCGAAACGCAAATTCGGGCTAAATTCCCAACGCTTAAAATCGCTATGCTGCGGGGCAATATTCAATCACGGTTGGCCAAGCTCGATCGGGGGGATTTTGATGCCATTATTCTGGCCGCCGCAGGCTTAAAGCGGATGGGGCTCGATGACCGCATCCGCCAAGCCCTAAGCCCGGAGCAATCCCTGCCCTCGGTTGGGCAAGGCGCGCTCGGTATCGAGACGCGAAGCGATGATGCCGCGATTCACGCCCTCATCGCCCCCTTAATTGATGCAGCCACCCAGCTGCGCGTGCGGTGTGAGCGCGCCTTTAACACCCGCTTAAATGGCGGCTGCCAAGTGCCGATTGGCGGCCACGCCATCCTGCAAGCCCACGATCAAATTTGGTTGCGCGGCATGGTGGGCAAGCCCGATGGCACCGAAATGCTGCACGATGAAATAACCGGCGCCCAGTGCGATGCAGAAGCCTTAGGCGTAACGCTGGCCGAACGCATGCTTGCGGCAGGGGCTGATCGCATTTTGCGCGATGTGGGAATTCATGCCGAACCCCTCTAACGGCGCCATGAATCACAGCGCGCCTCTTTCGCACAAAGCCGCAGGCCCGCTGATTGCCCTCACGCGCCCTGCGGGCGGCAATCAGCGCCTAGCGGCCAAGATTCATGCCCAGCTACCCGAGGCGCGCCTGCTCGATTGGCCCCTGCTTGCCTTTTTGCCGGTGCCCAATCCAGCTGTCCCCAGCGCATTAATCAACCAGATATCCCCGGGGGATTGGCTTATTTTCGCAAGCCCTCGCGCCGTGCAATTTGCCCACGCCCTGCGCCCATTGAACACCCTGCCCGCTTGCCATTGGGCGGCGGTGGGCGCGGCCACTGCGGCGGCTTTGCAGGCGGTTTTTCCTTTAGTGCCGCCTGTTTTATCGCCCAGCACCACCCAAGATTCTGAAGGTTTGTTGCACGTACTCCCTTTAGGCGACATGCTCGGTCAACGGGTATGGATTTTTCGCGGCGACACCGGACGGGAACGCCTCAAAGAGGCCCTCATCGCAGCAGGTGCCCACGCGGAGCCCATCCCCGTGTATCAGCGTTTATGCGCACCAAGCCAAGCGCCCATTAAGGCATGGCCCAGCCTTTGGGTAGTTAGCGCACCCTCCGCGCTGACCTGCTTGCGGGCTTTGGCCGCAAAGGCACCCACTGACGCCTTAGCGCACGGGCTGTTACACTGTGACTTAATCGTGATTAATGCCCGCAACGAACACCATGCGCGTGCGCTCGGCTTCACCGGCATCATCACTTGCGCCCGCGCGCCCGATGATGCGATGCTCGTTCAGGCATTGACGCAGGCTTTAGCCAAAAGCCCGCCCCATTGAAGCCCGCGTGAGTTTGTATGCCGCGATCACGCACTAAAAAATACGCAGGATTAGCTTATGACCCACCCCCTAACGCCCGAACCCTCTGCACCGCACGATCGGCCAGCCATCGATCCG
Organism: Halothiobacillus neapolitanus; assembly: GCA_022730245.1. Lineage (GTDB taxonomy): Bacteria > Pseudomonadota > Gammaproteobacteria > Halothiobacillales > Halothiobacillaceae > Halothiobacillus > Halothiobacillus neapolitanus_A. Next base: position 95 of record DZCK01000173.1, on the reverse strand, counting down.
GTCCTGGGTAGCGCATCAGCCGAATCCCTCTTGGCGCCCGCGCCCCCCATCCCAGTCAATCGGGTTTATGCTTATTGGCTACTCACTTTTTTTGT
>DZCK01000048.1 GCA_022730245.1 Halothiobacillus neapolitanus | reverse complement strand
GACCCTCGCCCAGCTAAATTTTCGCACCGATTCCTAAAGTCCGACAGGCTGCTAGGAGCAGATGGGCGGCTTATCGCCAAGCCATGCGCCGATTCATCCAGTGCGTCATAAGAAAAAGGCTCTAATAAAATAGGGACGTTACCGCCCCTTATTTATAACGCCTTAAATTCGAACGCGATGCCCGTTATAACCGTGTGGGTTAACCAAGGCCGAACTCAAAAATCAATTCACCGCGTCTTTCAGACCTTTACCGGCTTTGAATGATGGTAGGCGTGAGGCAGCAATTTCAATCGTTTCGCCTGAACGGGGATTACGACCCGTACGCGCTTCGCGCTCACGCACTAAAAATGTACCAAAACCCACTAAAGTAACTTGGTCACCTTGTTTCAACGCACCGCCAACCGCTTCGATAAACGCATCCAGCGCAGCCGTGCACTCAGTTTTCTTCATGCCACTGTTTGCCGCCATCGCGTCGATCAATTCAGATTTATTCATAGTGTTGCAATCCTTTTCAAGTGAGGTAAATACAGTTAAGGGGGAACGTTGACATCAAGGTCACGGATTCTGCCGGTGAATCACTCAATAATCAAACAGTTCTATCGTGAAACTCAGAGCACAACGGCATTTATACAAGCCTCTAAGGCGTGCTGTCAACCATTGCCCCGTCATGACGGCCAGCCGAGCCCTATGAATTTTACGTCCAAACACAAAAGAGCACCCCAAAAAAAACCGCCGATTCGTTATATCGGCGGCTTAAAGGGCAGAAAGTTTAACCGCAGCCTCGATTAATGCGCGGTGGCAACAACGTCATCACCGCGTTTGCCCTCATCCCGAGCGGGGAGCAGTTCCGCTTGAATGGGTTTGGGTGTAGGTGGGCTAACCAGTGCTAAATCAAGCACTTCATCAATCCAGCGCACGGGGCGAATATCCAAATTGGCTTTCACTTTATCGGGAATTTCGACCAAATCTTTACGATTCCCCTCTGGAATGAGCACGAGCGTAATCCCGCCCCGCTGCGCGGCCAAGAGCTTTTCTTTCAAACCGCCAATCGGCAGCACTTCACCGCGCAAGGTAATTTCGCCCGTCATCGCCACGGTGGCTTTCACAGGGATGCCTGTCAGGGCTGACACAATTGCCGTGCACATAGCGCCCCCCGCTGAAGGGCCATCTTTTGGCGTTGCGCCTTCTGGCACATGCACATGGATGTCGATTTTTTGGTTGAAATCGGGGTCAATGCCCAAAGCCACCGCACGGCCACGCACTACGGTGAGTGCCGCTTGAATTGACTCTTGCATCACTTCACCCAATTGGCCGGTATATTTAAGCCCGCCCTTGCCTGGCATCGTGGCCGCTTCAATGGTGAGCAACTCCCCCCCCACTTCGGTCCAAGCCAGCCCGGTAACCTGCCCCACTTGATCGGGGTGCTCCACTTTTCCAAAATCGAACCGGTGCACGCCTAAATATTGCGGCAATGATTCGGCATCAACCGTGACAGGCGGTTTTTGCTCTAGCGTGACAATTTTACGCACCACTTTGCGTGAGACTTTAGCCAGCTCACGCTCAAGATTACGCACGCCCGCCTCGCGGGTGTAATAACGAATCATATCGCGCACGGCAGAGGTTTCAATCGAGAGCTCTTGATCTTTTAAGCCGTTATTTTCCAATTGCTTGGGTAACAAATACCGCTCGGCAATCTCTGTTTTCTCATCTTCGGTATAGCCCGCAATCCGAATCACCTCCATCCGATCAAGCAAAGGACCCGGAATATTTAAGCTATTGGCCGTGCAGACAAAAAGCACTTCCGATAAATCAACATCCAAATCCATGTAGTGATCGGCAAAGGCTTTGTTTTGCTCAGGATCTAACACCTCAAGCAATGCTGATGCTGGATCACCCCGGAAATCCGAAGCCATTTTGTCAATTTCATCGAGCAAAATCAGTGGGTTGCGCGATCCTATTTTGGTTAGCGTTTGCACAATTCGCCCCGGCATAGCCCCCACATAGGTGCGGCGGTGGCCACGAATTTCGGCATCATCACGCACGCCGCCCAGCGCAATGCGACCAAACTTTCGATTGGTCGCTTTGGCAATTGATTGGCCTAATGATGTTTTACCCACACCCGGCGGGCCCACTAAACACAGAATAGGGCCATTCATTTTGCGCACGCGCTGTTGCACGGCGAGGTATTCCAAAATGCGTTCTTTCACTTTCTCAAGACCAAAATGATCGGCTTCGAGCACGGCTTCTGCGCCGGGCAAATCATGCTTGATTTTGCTGCGTTTTTTCCACGGCACGGCCACAATCCAATCAAGGTAGTTGCGCACGACCGACGCTTCTGCCGACATAGGCGACATCATCTTGAGTTTATTGAGCTCGGCTTTGGCTTTATCTAAAGCCTCTTTGGGCATGCCTGCGGTGAGAATTTTCCGCTCAAGCTCATCAAGATCACTGCCGCCCTCTTCAAGCTCGCCTAGCTCCTTTTGAATGGCTTTCATTTGCTCGTTGAGGTAATACTCGCGCTGGCTTTTTTCCATTTGTTGCTTCACGCGACCGCGAATGCGCTTTTCGACTTGCAGGGTGTCTATTTCTGATTCGATCAACACCATTAAATGCTCAATACGGGCATGCAAATCGATGGTTTCAAGAATTTTTTGCTTCTCTTCAATACTCAATGCCATGTGTGCGGCGATGGTATCGGCCAAACGCGAGATGTCATCAATCCCCGCAAGCGAGGTTAATACCTCCGGCGGCGTTTTTTTATTGAGCTTAACGTAGCCATCAAACTGATTGAGCAGGGTACGCGATTCGACTTCAAGCGCGCGATCGGGCTGTTCGGCGGGGGTGTCTATCAATTGCACCTCGGCGGTCAGGTAATTATCCACCTCATGAACATGCAGGCAACGCACCCGCTCAATTCCCTCGACCAGCACTTTGATCGTGCCGTCGGGCAATTTATGTAACTGCAAAATGGACGCTAACGTGCCCACAACATGCAAATCTTTTTTTCCCGGATCATCGAGCTCTGCATCTTTTTGTGCGATGAGCAAAAGTTGCTTATTGCCCTTAATAGCCTCTTCTAAGGCGGCAACCGATTTCTCCCGGCCGACAAACAGCGGAATAACCATGTGGGGGTAAACCACCACATCGCGCAGCGGCAAAACCGGTACGGTGCGGGGTTCTCCCGCTATGAGGGCAGAGGAGCTGGCTTGGTGGGGCATAGGGGGTACCTCTGGTTTAAGTGCGGATAATCGTCATGAGTGTTAGAAGCATAGTGGATAGTTAATGGCAAACCCGTCACTTTTCAAGACGGCTTCACCGGCAATTTGCATGAAACGAAAAAAACCCGCCGAGGCGGGTGTTCATTTAAGCGATTTTTGACGTGGTTTTATTGATCTGAGGCCGCTTTATATAAGGCATCGGGCTGCTCGTAGAGTAAAAACGGCTCGGTTTCACCCCGAATCACCGCTGCATCCACCACGACCTTGGATAAATGCTCAACCGAGGGCACTTCAAACATGGTATTGAGCAGCACTTGTTCAACAATGGTGCGAAGGCCCCGAGCGCCCGTTTTACGCTTAATCGCTTGGCGAGCCACTTCACGCAAAGCATCGTCCCGCAGGTCCAGCTCTACGCCTTCCATCTCGAACAGTCGCGCATACTGCTTGGCGAGGGCATTTTTTGGCTCAACCAAAATTTTCATCAAAGCGTCTTCATCCAGCTCATTTAGGGTCGCGATGACGGGCAATCGACCAATAAACTCGGGAATTAAGCCATAACGGGTTAAATCTTCCGATTCGATTTTCGTGAGCAGCTCATCCGTCGCACGGCGATCATCTTTAGACTTAAGCTCAGCTGAAAAACCGATGCCGCCTTTTTCCATCCGTTGGCGAATAATCCGATCCAAGCCATCAAAAGCGCCACCACAAATAAATAAGATATTGGTGGTATCCACTTGCACAAACTCTTGCTGCGGATGCTTGCGCCCACCTTGCGGGGGCACGGAAGCCAGTGTGCCTTCAATCATTTTGAGCAAAGCTTGCTGCACTCCCTCACCGGATACGTCGCGCGTAATCGAGGGGTTCTCTGATTTGCGGGTGATTTTGTCAATTTCATCAATATAGACAATACCGTGCTGCGCCTTTTCGACATCGTAATCACAGCGCTGCAATAATTTTTGCAGAATGTTTTCGACATCTTCCCCCACATAACCCGCTTCGGTTAACGTGGTGGCATCCGCAATGGCAAAGGGCACATCCAACACCCGCGCCAACGTTTGCGCCAGCAAGGTTTTACCTGACCCAGTAGGACCTATCAGCAAAATATTGGATTTAGATAATTCAACCGGCTCAGATTCGGCATCTTTGTCGCGCGTTTTATGATTTGAGCCGAATAAATTCAAACGCTTGTAGTGGTTATAAACCGCAACCGCTAACGCGCGCTTAGCCAAAGGCTGGCCAATGACATACTCATCCAACGCGGCCACCAGCTCTTTGGGCGTGGGCAGGCGGGTTGGGCTTTCATCTTTAGCCGCTGTTATTTCTTCGCGCAGAATATCGTTACAAAGCTCAACGCATTCATCACAAATATAAACCGAGGGGCCTGCAATGAGTTTACGAACCTCAGCCTGGGGCTTGCCGCAGAACGAGCAGGAAAGATCTTGCTCAGATTTTGTACTTTTTGCCATGATATTGGCCTCAAACCGATAACAAAGGTAAATCGCCTGAGCCCAATCGGGCGCAGACGCTCAAAAAAACGTTAGCTACGCTTGGTTAGCACCGAGTCAATTAATCCATACGTGACGGCTTCATCGGCGGATAAAAACTTATCTCGATCCGTATCGTTTTCAATCACGGCCATCGGCTGCTTGGTATGGTGCGATAAAATACCATTCAGACTGTGACGCGATTTAATGATTTCTTCGGCGTGAATTTTAATATCCGATGCCTGCCCCTGAAAGCCACCCAAGGGTTGGTGAATCATGACGCGTGAGTTGGGCAACGCAAACCGCTTGCCTGCCGCACCACCGGCCAGCAACAACGAACCCATGCTGGCCGCTTGACCAATACACAAGGTTGACACATCGGGCTTAATAAACTGCATGGTGTCATAAATCGACATGCCTGCCGTCACCACGCCGCCGGGGGAATTAATATACAGATGAATATCTTTATCTGGATTTTCAGATTCAAGAAACAATAGTTGAGCCACCACAAGATTCGCCATGTGGTCTTCAATGGGGCCCACAATAAAAATTACCCGCTCTTTAAGTAAGCGAGAGTAAATATCGTATGCGCGCTCACCCCGTGAGGTTTGCTCAACGACCATCGGCACCAGTGCCGATAATTCAGGCAGTGATAATCCGGCGTGTGACTGTGAACCAAAGATCATAAATACCCCTTATAAAGACTGTTATGAGGACTGGTGTGCCGTGCAAAAAACAAAAAACCGGCAAACAACCGGCTCTTTCGCACAGCGAATAGAGCATAAATCGTTTGCGCGGTTTTAATCATCGCGCCATAAAACCTAAATTTAGGCAAAAGCGCACATTCAGGCTGGTGATGTTGCTTAGGCCTGCGGATTCATGACCGCTTTAAAGCTCAACGGTTTGACAGAAACCTGAGCTTTCGCCAAAACGTAATCAACCGATTGCTGCTCAAGCACGACGGTACGGGCGTTACTCATCATTTCACGATCGCCTTTATAAGTCGAAACAACCTGCTCGGGCTCATCGTAGGCTGAAGCGACATCCTGAATAAACGCCTCAACTTGGGCATCATCGACTTTAAGATCAGCCGATTTCACAATCTCCATAATCACCAAACCCATTTTTACGCGTTTGGTGGCTTGCTCATTAAATAAGCTGGCATCAAGGGCGCTCGCATCCGCATTAGGCATCTGTGTGCGCACAAAATTATCGCGCATAGAAACGGCTTCTTCATCGACTAACGCCTTAGGCACATCGAAGGTCAGGCTGTCGGTGACAACGGTTAAAACGGCGTCTTTGACTTGCCGCTTCAACGCTTGCTTGAGTTCGCGCGCCATGTTTTTACGCACATCCGCTTGCAACTCGGCAATAGAAGCAGAGCCAAACCTGCCGGCAAATTCATCGTCAAGCACAGGCAAGGCTTTTTCTTCAATGGCTGTGGCAGTCACCGTAAATTGCGCTGTTTTGCCTTTCAAATTTTCAACGGGATAATCGTCAGGAAACGCAACATCAAATACGCGTGCGGCATCGCCCACGGTGATGCCATCCAAACCGGCCTCAAAATCGGCAAGCATGCGCTTTTCACCCAGAACCACTTGCATGCCTTCGCCTGTGCCCCCTTGAAACGCCTCGCCATCGACCGTGCCGGCAAAATTAACGGTAACCCGATCGCCCGTTTGCGCTGCCCGATTCACGGCCACAAAACTGGCATTTTGTGCGCGTAAAGTTTCCAACATATCGGCCACATCGGCATCCGTCACTTCGGCCGAAATAGTCTCGATTACGAGCGCGGTTAAATCGCCAATTTCGAACTCGGGATAAACCTCAATTGCCGCAACAAAGTTAAGGTTTTCACCCGGTTGCCCTGTCACGGACTCAATCACTGGGTTGCCCGCAGGCCGCAATTTCTGCTCAACAACGGCGGTTTGGTAGGCGCGGCTCATCACATCACCAACCACTTCATCCCGCACGGAACCTAAATAGCGCTGACGCACGACAGGCAACGGCGCTTTACCCGGACGAAATCCATCCAGACGGACGCGCCGCGACATATCTTTGATTCGGCGTTCGACTTCGACATCAATCTCATTACCTGGGATTTCAATCGCCAAACGACGCAACAAACCTTCTGATGACTGCAATTCAACCTGCATGAGCACTCAACCTCAAACTATTTTTTACTAAAAAATCAAGGCAGCGCCTTGATTGAAATGTGGTGCGAGAGAAGAGACTCGAACTCTTACGCCGTGAGGCGCTGGAACCTAAATCCAGTGCGTCTACCAATTCCGCCACTCTCGCTAATTTATTTTTACGCCGGACGCGCTTTAAAATCTGATCGCAAACAAAAACAGGCGGGCGAGTATACCTGAAGGTTTACAGCTTGCCAAAACACGATTGCCTATTGCCCACTTACATAGGCAAGCTTGGCATTCGTCCTTTGAGCGCCCGCATCATTTTTTTCATGCCGCCACCGGAGAACTTTTTCATCATGTCGCTCATATCGCGGTGCTGTTTGAGCAAACGATTGACATCATGCACCTGCATCCCTGAACCCAATGCGATCCGTTTTTTGCGCGACCCTTTGATTAAATCTGGGTGCTGCCGCTCTTTAATCGTCATCGAGTTAATGATGGCAATCATGCGCCGGATATCTTTATCTTCGATGTTGGCCTTAGCATCAGCAGATAAACGCCCCATGCCGGGCAACTTATCCATTAAGCCATGGATGCCGCCCATATTTTGCATTTGCTCGAATTGATCGCGCATATCTTCCAGCGTAAAACCTTTGCCAGCCCGAACTTTATCGGCCAAGGCTTTGGCTTTGTCGGTATCCACATTGCGATGCGCTTCTTCCACCAAGGAAACCACATCACCCATGCCCAGAATGCGCGAGGCAATCCGCTCAGGGTAAAAAGGCTCCAGTGCATCGAGCTTTTCACCCATGCCAATAAACTTAATGGGCTTGCCTGTGATGGCGCGCACAGATAATGCGGCGCCCCCGCGTGCATCGCCATCCGCCTTGGTGAGAATGACGCCGGTTAGTGGCAATACCTCGTTAAATGCTTTGGCGGTATTGGCCGCATCTTGGCCCGTCATCGCATCGACAACAAACAGGGTTTCAACCGGATTCAGTGCGGCATGCAACTGCTGCACTTCTGCCATCATCTCGGCATCAACATGCAAACGACCGGCGGTATCCACAATCAAGACATCAAAGAAACCCGTGCGGGCTTGCTTGAGCGCGGCTTGCACAATGTCCAGCGGATTCTGCTCAGCTTGGGATGGAAAAAACTCCACACCCACTTGCTGCGCCACTGTTTCCAACTGCTTGATGGCCGCCGGCCGATACACATCGGCACTCACGACGAGCACTTTTTTATTTTCCCGCGTGCGCAATAAGCGCCCCAACTTGCCGACCGTGGTGGTTTTACCCGCCCCCTGCAAGCCCGCCATCAAGATGATCGCGGGGGGTTGGGCTGCTAAATTTAAGGCCGCGTTGGCTTCACCCATCAGCGCAGTGAGCTCATCGCTCACAATTTTGATGAATACTTGGCCGGGCTTGAGGCTTTTTAGCACCTCAGCCCCGACGGCACGCTCTTTAACTTGCGCAATAAAATCCCGTATCACCGGCAAGGCCACATCGGCCTCAAGCAAGGCCATGCGCACTTCACGCAAAGCCTCTTTAATGTTGTCTTCGGTTAGGCGGCCTTGGCCGCGCAACCCATCAAACAAACCGCCAAGCCGTTGGGAGAGATTTTCAAACATGCTCAAATTCCGGGGGGAAACCTAAATTAATCGCCACGGCCATAACGTTTGCGATCCATTTCTGTCAGCCATTTTTTACGAATCCGGATTGAAACGGGTGTCACTTCCACGAGCTCGTCATCATCAATAAATTCCAAGGCTTGCTCTAAGGTGTAGCGAATGGGCGGCACTAAGGTGAGCGCTTCATCGGTACCCGAAGCACGCATGTTGGTGAGCTTTTTACCTTTCAGCACGTTAACGGTTAGATCGTTATCGCGGGTGTGGATACCCACCACTTGGCCTTCATAAACCTCATCACCGTGACCGATCATCATTTTGCCGCGATCTTGCAGGTTATACAGCGCATACGATAACGCCTTGCCGGTTTCGTTCGCGATCAGCACGCCGTTAATGCGTTGACCAACCGTACCAGGTTTGTAATCGCCGTAATGATCGAACACGGAGAACAGCAAGCCCGTGCCTTGGGTTGCGGTCATAAACTCGGTTCTAAAGCCGATTAAACCGCGTGACGGGATGATGTATTCCAAGCGCACGCGGCCTTTGCCATCGGGCTGCATGTTGCGCAGCTCACCCCGACGAATGCCGAGCTTTTCCATGACCGCGCCTTGGTTTTGCTCTTCAATATCGACGACGAGTTGCTCGTAGGGCTCTTGTTTTACGCCATCGATTTCACGAATGATAACTTCAGGGCGACCCACGCCGAGCTCAAAGCCTTCGCGGCGCATGTTTTCAATCAAAATGGATAAATGCAGCTCGCCCCGACCAGAAACGCGGAATTTATCACCCTCTTCTGTATCTTCAACCCGCAGTGCCACGTTGTGCAGCAGCTCTTTGTTTAAACGATCACGAATTTGACGGCTGGTAACATATTTACCTTCTTTACCGGCAAACGGTGAGGTATTGACATTAAACGACATGCTTACGGTGGGCTCATCGACCGTCAACGGGGGCAGCATTTCGACGTTTTCAGGATCACAAATGGTGTCGGAGATGAATAACGGATCCAACCCTGAGAACACGATGATGTCACCCGCTTGCGCGGTCGGCACTTCAACGCGCTCCAGCCCATAAAACCCCATGATTTGCAGGATACGACCCGAGCGAATATTGCCCTCGCGATCAATCACTTTAACTTGCGTGTTGGTTTTAACCCGGCCACGTTGGATTTTACCGATACCCATCACACCCATGTACGGGTTGTAATCCAAGCTTGAAACTTGCATTTGGAAGGGACCTTCGGCATCAACATCCGGGGCCGCGACCGAATCAACGATGGTTTGATACAGCGCGGTCATATCGCCTTCACGCACAGAATCATCCATGCCGGCATAACCGTTCAGCGCGGAAGCATACACAATCGGGAAATCGAGCTGCTCATCGGTGGCACCCAAGCGATCAAACAAATCGAATACTTGATCGACAACCCACTGTGGGCGGCTGCCCGGGCGGTCGATTTTATTAATTACAACGATGGGCTTTAAACCGTGCTCGAACGCTTTTTGCGTCACAAACCGGGTTTGCGGCATCGGGCCATCCACGGCGTCAACCAAGAGCAGAACGGAATCCACCATAGATAAAACCCGCTCCACCTCACCACCGAAGTCGGCGTGACCGGGGGTATCAACAATATTAATGCGATACTCTTCGCCCGCTGGGCTTGTCCAGCGAATGGCCGTATTTTTCGCCAAAATGGTAATGCCCCGTTCTTTTTCAATGGCGTTCGAATCCATCAAGCGCTCGCCGGTATCGGTGCGGGCATCGAGGGTGCCAGATTGTTGCAGGAGCTTATCAACCAAGGTAGTTTTACCGTGGTCAACGTGGGCGATGATGGCAATGTTACGCAGATGGGAAATCACAGAAGCATCCATATATAAGGAATAAATTTGGTGCGGCAGTATACCCGAACTATTCTGGTTTCGTCAGCGCTAATCGCCTGATTCGCAAACTTCACCCCATGCTAACCCTATTTTATTTCCCCACGAAGGCGGCGATAATCCAAAGTCCCCTTAACCAAAAACAGAGCCCCCATGCCCATTCAATTTACAAAAATGCACGGCCTTGGCAACGATTTCATGGTGATTGATGCCATCAACCAAACCATAAAATTGGACAAGCCCCTCATCACGCAATGGGCTGACCGGCACTTTGGTATTGGGTTCGATCAACTCCTCATCGTCGAGCGGCCAAAAACAGCAGACACGCTATTCACCTATCGCATTTTTAATGCCGATGGCAGTGAAGTTGAGCAATGCGGCAATGGCGCCCGCTGCTTTGCGCGCTTTGTTTTTGATAAAGGCCTAACCTCAGCGCGCATCATCCCTGTCGGCACGGCAAGCGGGCGCATTGTGCTTACGCTCACAGAAGAAGGGGATGTCACCGTCAACATGGGCACACCCATTTTTGAACCCGCGCTGGTTCCTTTTGCCGCCGACACCGCCTCAAGTGCCTATACGCTGGCATTACCCCAAAACACCACCCCGCACGCTGCCATTACAATTGACGCTGTATCAATGGGCAATCCTCATGCCGTTATTGATGTGGAGGACATAACCACCGCACCCGTGCTGGCGCTGGGGCCGATTATCGAGCACCACCCCCGCTTCCCTAAACGCACCAACGTGGGTTTTATGCAGCGCCTTGATGCACACACCATCCATCTTCGCGTGTTTGAGCGGGGCGCAGGTGAAACCCTCGCCTGCGGCACGGGGGCTTGTGCGGCGGTGGTCAGCGGTATTCGGCGGGGGTTACTTTCATCGCCGGTTATCGTCCATGTGCGGGGTGGGCAATTGCACATAGAATGGCGCGGAAAACCAAGCGAGCCTGTGATGATGACAGGGCCCGCCACGCATGTTTTTGATGGGGTTATTTAGGCAGCGGATCAAAATCTGCCTAAATTTTGAATAAAAACGACAGGCTGTGATCAAAAAACAACAAGAAAAATCTGTGGTAATTCAGTGAAAAATTGCCATAAGTGATTATTTAAATCAATTAATAAAATTAATTTAGAAAATAAACCACAATCAACCCAATGAAATTAAAATATAAATCCCACATTTTTCGCAGCATTAATATAAATAAATTAGCAATATCTAATGAACATCGGGGCATTTAATTAAAATTTTCTTCCCCGCCCTTAAATTTCTTGGATTTACCGATGTGGCATTTCTGTTACATTTCCCTCGCAAATTGCAATCTCTGCACAATCTTTTGGGTTATCAGGGATATTCCCGAGAAGTTCAGGGAAGAAATAAAGTGTGGCTTCGCGGCTATTTAAGTAACCCGCAGGCTGCTTACAACAATCGACAGGAGAAAGGATCAACATGGTTTTCAAACGCTCACTAATTGCCGCATCCGTTGCCGCCACTTTATTAACAGCCGGCGCAGCCCACGCAACCAATGGTTATTTCTCGCATGGTTATGGTGTTAAAAGCATGGGTATGGGCGGCAGCGGTGTCGCACTGCCAAATGGCAGTGCCATGATCATTGCCACCAACCCGGCAGGCATCACAGAAACCGGTACACAAATCAACTTTGATATCTCTTGGTTCCATCCTGT
>DZCK01000172.1 GCA_022730245.1 Halothiobacillus neapolitanus | reverse complement strand
GGCCGCCTCGGCGGCATATTGGGGCGATAGCGTAGAAAACGCCACCGTGGAAAGCGGTACAAAAATCATGCCAATACCCGCGCCTTGAAACAATAAAGGCCACACAATTTGCCAAGTATCGACATCAAGGTTGTACAGCGTCATGCCCCAGCTGCCGATAATACTTAAGCCAATGCCGGTGAGAATAATCAGCCGAATATCGACAAAATTAATAATTCGGCCCACGATAATCATTGCGATCATGCTGGCAATGCCGCGCGGTGCCAGCGCCATGCCGGTGGTGAGTACGGGGTAGCCCATTTCCTGTTCCAGCATTAAGGGCTGAACAAAAATAGCTCCGAACATCCCAAGCCCCATCAGCATCATGACCCCATTGGCGAGGGCGAAATTGCGATCACGGAAAATGGCCAAAGAAAACACGGGCTGGCGATTGGGCACAAAACTCAGCCAAATGAAAAAAACAAAGGCGACAACCCCAATAATGCTGGCACTCACAATCGTAGCAGAGCTGAACCAATCATCTTGGTTGCCGCGATCGAGCACAAATTGCAGGCCAGCAATGGCAAGTCCTAATAACGTGAACCCGACCCAATCCATGCGTCGCTCCGCTTTACGGGGCATTTTGGGGGCGAAACGGCTAATAATTGCTAAGGCGAATAAGCCCACGGGTAAATTGATGTAAAAAGTCCAGCGCCAATTGATGGTTTCGGTAATCCAGCCGCCAATGGTGGGGCCTAAAATAGGGCCAACCATCACGCCAATGCCCCAAATAGCCATGGCTTTGCCGCGCTGATCGGGCGGAAAAACTTGCACCATAATCGCTTGCGAGAGCGGCACCAACGCGGCACCGGCCAAGCCTTGCAATAATCGAAACGCAATGATTTGCGGCAGGCTTTCCGATAAACCGCACAAGGCTGATGCCACTACAAATAAACCCACACTAAGCATGAGGTATTCGCGCTGGCCAATTTTATCGGTGAAATAGCCGGTGAGCGGCATAATAATGGCCGAGGCCACAAGATAACTCGTTAAAACCCAAGAGATTTGATCGGGCGATGCGCCCAAATCGCCCGCCATATAGGGCAGGGCAACCGAGGCGATGGTGGTATCTAATACCTGCATCACGGTGGCGGCCATCACCGCAACCGTAATCATCACCCGCTCAAAAGAGGAGAGTTTGCTGGCATCAAAAAGAGGTTGGGATGACATGATGCTTAGGGATTTTGGGTCGGTGTTGAAGGGGAGGGCGAGCCATCGACCTTATCGGACGAGCGATCCAAGCCGACAACGCCTAATACGCAATTCCAGAGGCTTTTGGGGTGCAGTGTGAGTAAAACTCGGGTTGTTGTGCTCGTGCCGATGGGCAGTAATTTGGCGGTATCGGTATCATCAAGGGTAATTCGAACGGGCACGCGCTGCGTTACCTTAACCCAGTTGCCGGTGGCGTTTTGCGGTGGTAATAACGAGAAGGCTGTGCCTGCCCCTGCTGCAATCGAAGTGACTTTTCCTTTAAATACATGTTTGCCATACACATCGGAATCAATCTCTGCCGGTGCGCCCAGTTTGATGTTCGAAAGCTCCGTTTCTTTGAAATTCGCATCCACCCACAGTTGCTGCGTGGCCACGATCGAAAACAGGGTTTGGTTCGCGTTAACCGGCTGACCAGGTTCAATCGTGTAATTGGCTAATCGACCATTCATGGGGGCTGTGACGATGGTTTTGCTTAAATTGTATTGCGCACCGGCAAGTGCCGCTTGCGCTGATTTAATGCGATCATTTTGCTCGCCTGGCGCGCCAGCAGCCGCTTTAGCCTCTGCACGCGTGGCACGCGCTTCACTCACGGCGGCATCTGCCACCGTCACTGCCGATTTGGCGTTGGATAAATCTTGCGCGGAGACAAACTGTTTGTTGTTGATATTCTGCAAGCGGCGCAATTGTTCTGCCGCTAATTGTGCTTGGGCTAAGCGTTGCTGCAAGCCCGCTTCTGCCGTACCGATGGCGGCGGTGGCAGAGTCTTGTTCGCGGATAGCTGCACTCAACGCGGCTTTGGCGGTATCAACAGCAACCTGATAGGGCGTTGGGTCAAGCTTAAACAATACCTCACCCTGTTTGACCAATTGATTATTTTGCCAAGGAACGGATTGAATTTGCCCCGATACCTCCGCACCAATCTGCGCTTGATGCGCGTTAATGAATGAATCTTCAGTGGTTAAATATTGACCAGAATACCGCAAGTAACCCAAGCCCAGCCATACGCCGAGTAGCAAGATAGCTAGAATTATGAATAACCGAATGCGAGAAGCACGCGTTTTTTTTGTGCGTGCAGCGGATGAAGGATCGGGTGGGGAATTAAGCGCAGAGGGCTTGGCATCAGCGCTTGACGGGGCTTGCGTAGCGCTTGCCCCAATGGACTCATCAAGCGGTTTAGATGCCTGCTCCTTGATTGCTTGACTCATGACACATCTGCTCCAAATTGTTTTTCGTTTTTGCTAATAATCGGATAAATTCTTCGCGTTCATCGGCACTCAATACCGCCAAAATAGCGTGCCGAACCATGCCAAGTTTTAAATCG
>DZCK01000171.1 GCA_022730245.1 Halothiobacillus neapolitanus | reverse complement strand
TTCAGTGCCGAGCCTATGCCATACCAAGCGGGCAGGGTGTGACGTGAGAGCGACCAGCCAAATACCCAGGGAATGGCGCGCACAGAGGCCTTAGATAAATCGCCCGTGCGGCGCGAGGCGGGGCGCGAGCCGATATTCATTAAGCCTAATTCGCGCACGGGGGTGGCTTCAAAGAAATAATTGAAGAAGAACGGCGTGTTATCGGTCAGCTCGCGGTAGGCTTTTTCGCCATATTCGGCAAGCTCAGCTACGACTTGTTCATGTGTGACGGCAACGGTTGTTTTTTCCATCACCAAGTGCGCCGAGGCCTTCATTAAGCCGGTGGCGCCCATGGTGAGCTCATAGATGGCGGTTTCGGTGTTGCTGTATTTGGATGACAGCACTTCACCTTGTTCGGTGAATTTAATTTGCCCCTCAACGGTGCCGGCAGGCAAAGATAAAATGGATTCATGGGTAGGCCCGCCGCCGCGCGCCACCGTGCCGCCCCGGCCATGGAATAATCGGCATTCAATACCGTTTTTCTGGGTGATGGAAAGCACCCGTTTTTGCGCGTTATATAAGCTCCAAACC
This sequence comes from Halothiobacillus neapolitanus, assembly GCA_022730245.1. GTDB lineage: Bacteria > Pseudomonadota > Gammaproteobacteria > Halothiobacillales > Halothiobacillaceae > Halothiobacillus > Halothiobacillus neapolitanus_A. The sequence goes on along the minus strand of DZCK01000171.1, from coordinate 2,052 downwards.
GAGGCGAGCGAGCCGCCATCTTTGCATGAATCCGAGTAACCCAGCATGGCTTCTTGTACATCCCCAGAAACGCGGAGTAACTCGCGGTAGACGGGGTTTTCGAACAGTACGCTTAAAACGTTTTCGATTTGCTGTAAATCTTCAATGGTTTCAAAGAGCGGCGAGATTTGAATATCGCAAAACCATTGCGATTTGCGCTTACCGGCCAAGCCTGCGAGCACCGCTAAGAACATCACTTCCATGACGTGGCTGGCATCATGCGTCATCGAGATGACATAGGTGCCAAAGCAATCACGGCTGATGGTATCGATGAGCTCGCGTTTAACTTTGAGCACCTTGAGCGTTTCAGCAGACTCAGGCGAGAGTGCGTCCATATCAAGGGTTTTGTGTTTGGTTTTCGCAATCAGCTGGGTGAGCTTGGCCATGCGCTCAGATTCATTCAGCGCGAGGTAATCGGTTTTGGGTTCGAGCTGTTTGAGAATATCCGCCACGGTGTGGGAATGGCGAGTCGATTCTTGGCGGATATCGAGCTGGAATAAATGCCAACCGAAGGTTTCAGCCAGGCGAATTAAATCTTGGATGTCTCCATCGGCTAGGAGCTGATCGCCGGTGGCAATTAAGGTGTCGCGGATTCGGTATAAATCGGCTAAAAATAGCTCTTTGTGCGCATAAGCATGGGGCGAAAGGGGCGCGGATGCTCGGTTCAGTAAGGCGGTCACAAAATCGAGATTGTGCTGCAAACGCTGGGCAATAATGCGTAATTTGAGGCGATAGGGCTCTTCGGTGAAAAAGTTATCGCCGGAGTTTTCTGGTGTGGCCAAGCCCAGTTCGATGGCATCGTGATCGAGCCCCAGCGCATGAGTGTCGATTTCAGGACACAAATGAATTGAATGCGTAAGCACCCGATCCATACTGGCTAAACGGTGTAAATATTCTTCCAAAATGGTGATGGTGGCCGAGCAAACCGCAAAGGTGGTCACTTCATGGGTAACAAAGGGATTGCCATCGCGATCACCACCAATCCAAGAACCAAATCGCAGCAGGCTGGGCACGACAACCTGATTTTCAGGGTTTTTATCGTTGAAGTTGACATCAACCGCGCGCTCTAAATAGCGATAGGCCAAGGGCACGGCATCAAAAATCGAGGTGCGGAAATAATACAAACCCAAGCGGATTTCATCGTGCACTTCGGGCTTGGTGGAGCGGACTTCATTGGTTTTAAGCAAAGCTAAAATAATCGCTTTAACTTGATTATGGATGCGCGCGCGCTCAATGCCGGCCACATCGGGGCGATCCATTTCGGCACACATCAAGAAAATGCGGCGTTGCAAGTCCATCACGGTGCGGCGTTTGGCCTCGGTGGGATGCGCGGTAAATACCGGCATGTAAATAAGCCGATTGAGCAAGGTTTGCAGATCGTTTGAGGTCATGCCTTGCTTGGAGAATTCCCGCATGGTGTCGTAAAACGAGCCACGCCATAAGCGCAGGCCCAAACGCACTTGCTTGCGCCGCGCTTGATGCATGAAATCTTCTTCAGCAATATTCACCAAACTAAAATATAAGCCATACGCCCGCACCACAAAATTTAAGGTTTCTGGATCCAGTGTGCGCAGTAAGGTCATTAATTTGGCGTGCAGCTTTGGGCTGTGCTTTTGCCGTAGTCGAATAAATCCGCGCCGCAAGGTTTCAACGGTATCAAAAACATGCTCGCTGGTTTGCTCGCGCAGCACTTCACCGAGCAAATTACCAAATAGTCGAACGCGCGCACGCAGGGTTTTATCGGTATCTTTTGAGTTTTTTTTCATGGCGGCAATGGGTCCATTAAAAGCGGTGGATCGATGGGGTGGATGCGTGGGCATTCAGCGAGCAGCGTTTGTCATCTTTTTGATATTGTTTTCGTTGTTTTGGCGCAGTATAACGGTTCATCGGGTGATTCTGGCCAAGTTTTTGCCTCGACCGAGGGGATGCCTCAAGCGGGTGTTTTCAGGTTTAGGGAGCCTCTGATTAAATCCTTGGTGAGCCGAGTTGCTGAGCCAAAAGCCGCAAAACGAG
>DZCK01000047.1 GCA_022730245.1 Halothiobacillus neapolitanus | reverse complement strand
CCTGGGGTGATGCGCGGGTGGCACGGCATGCTTGTGGCGTGGCCTGATTTAATGGCTCCGTTTAATGAGCCGGTTTAATGAGCCCATCTAATGAGCACGGGGCTTAGCTGCGCGCCAAAGCTGCGTCCATAAACCGATGATGCCCTTGCGGGGTGGCTGCCATTGCAGGCTTACGCCATTATCTATTGTTAGGCGCAGCAAGGCGGGGTTGTGGGTGCTTAGCGCCTGCACAAAATGCTCTATCGCATCGAGCGCGCGTTGCCAGCCATCCCTATCGCCTTCCAAATAGCACCAAGCGGGTTCACTCCATATCAGGTGTAGGGGCTGCGCGCCGGTTAATACCTGTTCGGGCAGTTCATGGCATTGCGGGGTGGCATTGCGTGCCAAACGCACCGGTGGCGCGTTTGGCAGCGCGATGAGTGCGCCGGCGAGTGCGGCTGAATCGGTATAAATAAGGGGCGCGCGCTGTTTATCGGCACGGGTTGCGCTTGTGGCCGCAGATGAAGGCGCCATTTTTGGCGCTAAATTTATGTATGCTTGGGTTTTTTTTGCCTCATAGGGGCTGCGCCCCCAAACCCAGAGGCTATTGAGCTCGGGGCGGCCTTGCGCGGCACGCCGCACGTTAAGCGGATGGGCGTACAGCCACATTTGTAGCTCGGTAAGCCAACGGCGCATGCCGCGCAAGGCATCCCCACCGAGCAGGGGCTGGGCGTTGCGGTTGAGCGCGCAGCCCAAGGGGGGCAAATCAGCCATGCCCACGCGGGCGATACCCGCAGCGGTATAACCTAAATAATGCCGGCCCGAGGCGGCGGTAAACACGCTTAGGCCATCGGGCCGGAGCCACTGGTTGAGATCGTGCGCTAAGGGTTGCCATTCTTCCGCGCTTAAATTTAAGTAGCGTTGGCCCATAACGACGGCATGATCGGTGCCGGCTTGCAGGTGCACGGGTGCTATGCGGCTTATGGCGATTAAATCGGGATATTGGCTCAAGGCTTCTTTTAGGGTGGTATCGGTGGCCAAATCGGCCTGCAAGGCAAGCCTTGCGGATTCTTGCGCGTTTGCGGTGGGCGCAAATCGAGCCAGCAGGCGGGATTCGGGATCATCACGGCATGGGGCGGGCATGGGGTAGGTTGCCGCGCGCTGGCGGCCATTGCGCAGGGTTTTGGCAATTATATGGGGGGGTTGTTGTGCCGATTGGGCGTTGCTGGGTGCCACTGGTGTGTTTTTGGCGCCCTTGCCCGCTGGCACTTGCCAGTGATCGATAAAGCCCATTTTTGGCGCTAACAACGCTTCGGTGGGTTTTGGCCATTGCCAATCGGTGGGGGGTAAGGGCAGGCGGGGCGCGGTATTTTCGGCGGCTGTGGTTGTCTGCTCTGGCTGTAAGCCTAAAATAGTGAGGCTGATGATGGGCATAGATGGCTCTCGAACTGGGGGGCAAACAGGCGGCTATGGCGCTCAATGCGGGGTTTTTTGCAAGGGGCCGGGCTTGTCATGCCGAAGGCTTTTGGATCGTAGGCTTATGCGTAGGCGCTTGTCGGGCTTTAGATAAATCGGCTGCAAATTCATCTGGGCGGCTTATTTTCCACCACTTTTTTGGGCAATAGTACCCACGATGCCCCTGCCTAAGATGCGGGGTCATTATTTAACCCGATTAACTGCGCACGATCGCCCCGCCAGCGCAAACTCAGCAAGCTGGCATACTCGGTATCCACGAGCCGGGTCGTGGTGAGCGGGGCTTGCAGTGCCCACACGATGGCGGTGCGCATCATAACCGCATGGCCAATCATCAGCAGGGAGCCGCCGCCGCGCTTTGCCTGCGCGCGGGCATGGTATTCCATCGCTTGGGCAATGCGCTGATAAAACGCTGGCATGGCTTCGCCACCTTCGGGCGGGTGCTCGGCGGGGTTTGATTTGTATTGTTGGTACTCATCGGGGAAGCGTTGGCGCACTTGTTCAAAGGTTAGCCCTTCCCACACGCCGAACCCCCGCTCGCGCACGTTGGGGTCGATCACCAGCGGCAGGCCACGCTCGGCGGCGAGGTGTTCGGCAAATTCTCGGCAGCGTTTGAGCGGTGAGGATACGATTGCGCACCAATCATCGCGCCCAGCCAACGCACATTGCGTGATGCGCGCTTGCATTTGCGCCCAGCCTTGCGGGCTTAAGGGGTCATCAATTTTATCGCCGCGATAGCGCTTGCCGCCTACGGGCTCGCCGTGGCGGATAATATCGAGGCGAACGGGCGCGGCGGCGGGATGGGACATTAGCGAATCCATGAGGATAGAGTTAAAAGCGCCACCAAACCCAGCCCCAACAGCAGGGCGCGCAGCACGATCGCGGCAGCAGCTTTTATCCATTGAGATTGATCGGCTAGGCAAACGGCTTGCGCGCAATCATCTTCCCGTTCGAGCTCAAGCGCGGCATGCCCTACCCGCTGAATTAACGCGATATTTTTTTGGGCTAAATGGGTATTTTCACCCGTGGCGCCCTCAATCCATGCGCTCAGGCCGCGATTAAACCCGCCCGCCAGCAGCAATAAAGCGGCATAAACCCGGGCAGCAGGCCAATCCATAACCGCCTGCCATTGCGCAAGGCGCGGGCATCCGGCATCGGCATCGGCATCGGCATTGTGTGGCGTTTGCGGCGGGTGAGCAAACCAGTCGGTTAATCGATAAAACAAAGCCCCTGCGGGGCCTGTGAGTACAAACCAAAACAACACGGCAAACCATTCCCGAAACCCAAGGATGATGATGCGCTCTGCCAGCGTTTGCAGTGTATTGGGTTTATTTTTAGCGGCGGGCTCGGCGGTGTTGTCAACGGCCTCATTTACGGCCTCATTTTGTGCGGGCTTAGTTGCTGCAAACGTAAAAGCCGTTTCAGCGCGACCCGCCAACGCGGCCCATGCCGTTTGGGCGCCCACGGCATCCGCTTCGGTGCAGGCGCGTTGTAGGGTATCTACCGTGTGATGCGCTTGGCGCGGTGCCAGCAATAAAAGCAGCACGCCAAGCGAGATCAGCATATAAATCAACGCGCCAATTAAACCCGATGGGGCGATGCTCAGCACACCTAAAACGAGAAGCGGCAAGCCCAGCCACAAAAGCCCCATGGCGAGTGTTTGCCCCAGCCCATCGGCCAAACGTTGACGGGCGCGATGCAATGATTGCTCGGCGGCGCGATCCGCCCGCAGGCGGCTTAATACGGGCCAAAATCGCTCTAGCAGCAGCACAAAGATTAAGGTGATTAATTTCATAAATAGCGTCCTTTAACGGATATGTGCTTGGGCGAATTACGCTGTGCTTAAGCCATCGGGCATGCGCCCGATTAAATACCCCCAATTAAACGCCACACCCGGATCCGTTTTGCGCCCGGGGGCGATATCGACGTGGCCACGCACATCGGTGAGGGTGGGATAACGCTGCTTTAATGCGGCCAGCACGGCAATGAGTTGATCGTATTGGACATCAGTATAGCGATCGGTGTCGGTACCTTCTAATTCAATGCCAATAGAAAAATCATTGCAGCGGGCGCGGCCATTAAAGCTCGATTCCCCCGCGTGCCAAGCGCGGCGGTTAAAAGGCACAAATTGAATCATCGCCCCATCGCGCCGAATCAATAGGTGCGCCGAAACGCGCAATGCGGCAATTGCGGCAAAATACGGATGCGCTGCGGCATTTAAGGTGCCGAGAAATAATTGCTCAATCGCATCGCCGCCATACTGGCCGGGCGGCAGAGAAATGCCATGCACCACCACCAAAGACACCGCCATATCCGCTGGGCGGGCATCCTGATGGGGCGAGCGGGCAAACCGCACGCCGCTGATTGTTTCGGTTTTCGGATCAATAATCATGCCGCCGCCTCCTAAATGCTGTTCTATGAAATCCTGAGTTTTATTTTTAGGACTTGCGCGAAACATTGGTTTTACCCCCCCGCTCCCCAGCCCGCTCCCACGAGGGGCGAGGGGGCAAATCCATCGCCTGCGCAAGTCCTAACGCTATAAAGTACACTCATCGCCAAACGTAACACATAGCACAGGTACTTATTATGCCCCCTCAACGCCACGCGCGCGGCTTGGCCATTTTGCAGCAAATTAACCCCCTTTCTGCTAACGCCTTATTTAACGAGCTGGCGGGCATCTGTCCCGATTTGAGCAATTTTGTTACCGAATTTGCTTATGGCGACATCTACGCTCGAGCGGGCTTAACCTTAGCCCAACGTGAGCTTGTAACCTTATCGGCATTGGCGGCGCTGGGCAACGCGACCCCACAACTTAAATCGCATATCGTTGGTGCGCTGAATGCGGGCTGCACGAGACAAGAAATTATCGAAGTTATGTTGCAAATCAGTGTTTATGCGGGGTTTCCCGCCGCCATTAATGGCATGTTAGCGACAAAAGAAGTGTTTACCCAGCTCGATCAAGCCGCAGCAACGCCATGAATAAGCAAAGCAATCCACTGATGGGGGTTTACGCCCTTGTGATGCTCGCCACGCTGTTTTGGGGTGCCAATTTTGTGCTCGCCGGGTTTGTGCTGGTGGATTTTTCACCGCAATGGTCGGCGGCGATTCGCTTTAGCTTAGCCGCGCTGATTTTATGGGGCGTCGCCGCTTGGCAAAAAGCGCCGCTTTTCTTGCTCACAAAAACCTATGGCTTGCGCTATTTGGCCTTGGGTTTAATTGGCATTTCAGGGTTTAACCTGTTGTTTTTCTTCGCCATGCAAACCGCCCGCGCCGATACCGCCGCGCTCATTATGGCAACCAACCCGCTACTCACGACCGCGCTTGCCTGGCTGCTCTTGCGCGAACATCCGGGTTGGCAGCGGTTAGCCGCCCTTCCTATTGCACTTTTGGGGGTGGCCGTGGTGATTTCTGAAGGCAATTTAACGCAATTATTGAATGTACCCATTGTGACCGGCGATTGGCTCATGCTGGCCGCGAATGTGTGTTGGGCATTTTATAACGTGTTGAATCGACTGCTATTACCGAAAAACGTTCATTCAACTTTTAACACCACCCTTATTGTGACGGCGGGGGCGCTGGTGCTATTGGTTGTGGCCCTATTTGACCCAAGCCCCTTGCCTGCACACTTAAGCCTGCCCGTGGGCTTGGCCATGCTGGGCTTGGTGCTGGGCGGCACGGTATTCGCGTATTTATTCTGGAATTTGGGCATTGCCCGTTTGGGTGCTGGGCGCACGGCATTATTTATGAATTTGGTGCCGGTATTTGCAATGCTCACCGCCATCACTTTGGGCACTTATCCCACCCCTATGCAGCTTTTAGGCGGTGCGATTGTGTTTAGCGGGCTGCTCATTAGCATGATTGCGAATCGCAAACCCGTCACACCACCTCGTCATGCTTAAGGAGCCTGATTAAATCCTTCGTGGCCGAGAGGGGCTCTTGAGTAATAAGTTGCAAGGCTCCTAGCCATCCGCTAAAACCCCCGTTAAGGCTGCCGCTACCGCTTGCGCGCGTACAGCCACCCGATCGCCTGCAAACAAAAAACGCCGAACAATCAGTTGGCTTTGCACGCCCGTTTGCGAGGCATCCGCCCGAAAACGCCAAGCAATCCAAACGGTGCCGACCGGTTTTTCAGGCGAACCCCCACCAGGACCTGCAATGCCACTAATCGCCACGGCATAATGCGCCGAGCTCACATCCAGCGCGCCAGCGGCCATTAAGGCCACGCATTCGCCGCTCACCGCACCAAACTGGGTGAATACATCGGGTGGCACACCCAAAAGCTGGGTTTTCATGGCGTTGCTATAGGTGATAAAACCGCATTCGAACCACGCCGAGCTACCCGCAATTTCGGTGATGCTGGCAGCCAAACCGCCGCCTGTGCAAGATTCTGCGGTGCAAATTTGCTGCTGTTTTTGGTGTAGAAGCATCCCAACCTGCGCTGCCAAGGCGTGAATCGGCACGGCTAAATTCAAATTTTCTTGCATTGCCAGCTGCCTCTTAAATTATCGCTTCAATGAGTTTTAGGCATGGTTTTAGGTCAGCCAAAAAAATCAGCGACCCAACAAGATCGCTGATTATATTTTTGCCGTTTTTCGCTACGCGCGGGGCAAGAATGCCCGCTTTTACGCTAAATCAAAGCGATCAAGATTCATCACTTTATGCCAAGCGGCAACAAAATCGTGCACAAATTTTATCTGCCCATCTTGGCTTGCATACACCTCTGCGATCGCCCGGAGTTGCGCGTTTGAACCAAATACCAAGTCGGCGCGGGTGCCACACCATGGGTGTTCACCGGTTTTTCGATTGAATCCATCGAATAGCTCGCCCGCCGGCGTGACAGGCTTCCACTCGATGTTCATATCCAACACATGTACAAAAAAATCGGGGCGGAGGGCGCCGGGCTTGTGGGTAAATATCCCGTGCTTGGCTTGGCCGACATTCGCATTCATGGCGCGCATACCGCCCACCAGCACGGTCATTTCGGGCGCAGATAAGGTAAGCAACTGCGCGCGATCCAGCAGCAGCGCCTCCGTTGAGACGGTGTATTGCGCTTTTTGGTAATTACGAAAGCCATCGGCAATAGGTTCAAGCACGGCAAAAGATGCCACATCGGTTTGCGCTTGGGTGGCATCCATGCGCCCCGGCGTAAAGGGCACCGTGACCGTGCAACCGGCATTTTTAGCCGCCAGCTCCACCCCCGCGCACCCCGCCAGTACGATTAAATCGGCCATCGATATTTTTTTGCCGCCTGTTTGCGCGGTGTTAAATTCTGTTTGAATGCCCTCAAGCTGAGCCAGCACTTTGGCCAATTGCGCCGGTTCGTTAACCGCCCAATCTTTTTGTGGTGCTAAACGAATACGCGCGCCGTTCGCGCCGCCCCGCTTATCAGAGCCCCGAAACGTGGATGCCGAGGCCCAAGCCGTAGCAACAAGCAAAGAGACACCCAACCCCGAGGCAAGAATGTTCGCTTTCAAGGCCGAAGCATCACCCGCATCAATCAGCGGGTGATTCACAGCGGGAATCGGATCTTGCCAGAGCAGCGTTTCTTTAGGCACCTCGGGGCCGAGATAACGCGCGGCAGGCCCCATATCCCGATGCGTGAGCTTGAACCAAGCGCGGGCAAACGCATCGGCAAATTCGGCGGGGTTTTGATGGAAGTGCCGGGCAATGGGCTCATAAATGGGATCCATCCGCATCGCCATATCGGCAGCGGTCATCATAATGGGCACCTTTTGCGCGGCATCGTGTGCGGCAGGCGCGAGATGACAATCGCTTGGCTCTTTAGGCGTCCACTGGTGCGCGCCGGCGGGGCTTTTGGTTAGCACCCACTCGTTGCCGAACAGCACATCAAGGTAGCTCATATCCCAAGTGGTTGGGGTGGGTGTCCAGGAGCCTTCAAGGCCGCTGCCGATTTGATCGCCCCCAACGCCCGTGCCAAAACTCGACTGCCACCCCAAGCCCATCTGCTCAAGCGGCGCTGCTTCAGGCTCTGGCCCCACATGGGCGGCAGGTCCTGCGCCATGGCACTTGCCAAATGTGTGCCCCCCGCAGGTGAGTGCCACGGTTTCATAATCATCCATCGCCATGCGCGCAAAGGTTTCGCGTACATCGTGCCCTGAACCAATCGGATCGGGATTACCGCTGGGGCCTTCGGGGTTCACATAAATCAGCCCCATTTGCACGGCAGCGAGCGGGTTTTCGAGATCGCGTTCCCCTGAGTATCGGGCTTTATCATCCAGCCATTTTTGTTCATTGCCCCAGTACACATCAATCTCGGGCGACCAAATATCCTCACGCCCGCCCGCAAAACCAAAGGTCTTAAAGCCCATGGACTCCATCGCCACATTGCCGGTCAGCACAATGAGATCGCCCCAAGAAATTTTATTGCCATATTTTTGTTTAATCGGCCACAAAAGACGGCGCGCTTTATCCAAATTCACGTTATCCGGCCAGCTATTGAGTGGGGCGAACCGCTGATTGCCATGCCCAGAGCCCCCTCGTCCATCGCCCGTGCGGTAGGTGCCCGCGCTGTGCCAGGCCATGCGGATAAAAAATGGACCATAGTGACCATAATCAGCCGGCCACCAATCTTGCGAATCGGTCATCAGCTGCTTGAGATCTTGCTTTAATGCCGCAAAATCCAAGCTGTTAAATGCCTCGGCATAATTAAAATCCGCCCCCAGTGGGTTTGCTTGGGGCGCGTGTTGATGTAAAACTTCGAGCGGCAACTGGTTCGGCCACCAATCTCGATTCGACTGACCACTGCCCACTTTATGATCCCCTTGATGCACAAACGGACATTTCGCTTCGGATGACATAGGTTTCTCCCCTTAAAAAATGCAATATCAGTACGCAATCCCATGGGCAACACGTCCTCAACAGCCTATTTTTTAATGTTTTTAAAGGCGGGTTTTTAGGCATGCACCCCAGTGGGCTATCCATTAGAGCGCAGGCAAGTTCATTTGTCGTATGAATAGTTTAGAATGATCCGATTGATAAAACCGAACACCCCAACATGACCCTACAAGAACTCAAATACCTGATTGCACTGGCAGATTATGGCCATTTCGGTAAAGCGGCCGAGGCTTGTTTCATCAGCCAATCGACCCTATCGACCCAAATAAAAAAGCTCGAAGATTTTTTGGGTGTCACGCTCATTGACCGTAGCCTCAAGCGCATCACCCCCACCCCGATTGGCAGCGAAATTCTCAGCGCCGCCCGCATCATTATTGAAGAGGCCGAGCACATCCGCGCGCGCGCCAAACACGCGCAAAACCCCATGGAGCGCACACTCCATTTGGGCGTTATCCCCACTTTGGCACCCTATTATCTGCCCCACGCGCTCACCTTGGTGCACGAGCAACACCCCAACTTGCGCCTGTTATTGCGTGAAGAACTCACACCGCAACTCATCGAACATCTCAACGATGGCAAGTTAGATGCCGCCTTGTTGGCACTGCCCATTTTTGATGCCAATCTGCATATCGAGCCCCTATTTTATGAATCGTTTTTTGCCGCACTGCCCGCCAGCCATAGGCTGACCCAAAAAACAATGCTGTCGGTTAGCGATTTGGAAGACGAGAAATTACTTCTGCTGGATGAAGGCCATTGCCTGCGCGATCAAGCACTTGAAGTGTGCGGCACCGGCTCACGCGGCCGTGAAGAAGTGCGCGCCACCAGTCTTGAAACCCTACGCCAGATGGTGAGCATGGGGCTTGGGTTAACCTTATTGCCCGCCCTAGCGATTAAAACAGAGCAGCACACCGGCACGCCCTCTCTGGCGACCCGCCCCTTCAAAATACCCACGCCTGGGCGCACCATCGGCCTTGTTTGGCGCAAGCGGGCGCCGCTACCCCAAACATTTGAGCAACTGGCCGCCACCCTAAAAGCCAGCCTCCCCCCCGAAGTTCAGGCGGTTTAACGCTCATGGGGTATAGCGCGGCCAAACCCAACGACAACACCCAAGGCGGTCGAGATACACTGCCACTCAAACCCCCGTGTGCCAGCCCACAAATTTAGATAAACACCACCCCATGACTAATCTGAAAGACACCAAAGAACACACCCCCATGATGCAACAGTTTTGGGCCATGAAACACGCGCACCCCGATGTGCTGCTGTTTTATCGCATGGGTGATTTTTACGAGCTGTTTTATGACGATGCCGAGCGCGCGGCGCGCCTTCTGGATTTAACCCTAACCACGCGCGGCAACTCAGCGGGCGCTCCCATTCCGATGGCTGGCGTGCCGGTGCATGCTTATGAAAATTATTTGGCGCGCCTGATTCGTGCCGGAGAATCTGTTGCCATCTGCGAGCAAATGGGCGAAGCGCAAGGCAAAGGGCCGATGCAGCGCGCCGTGGTGCGGGTTGTGACCCCCGGCACAGTGACCGATGAGGCCTTGCTGGATCAACGCGAAGGCAGCCGCTTAGCCGCCGTAGCTGCCATCACCGATAAAGATTTCGCGCTCGCGCATTTGGATTTAGCCGCCGGCGATTTTGTATTGCTGCGCGTGCAGGCAGCCGAGTTGGCAGGCGAGCTTACCCGCATTAACCCGCGTGAATTATTGCTGCCCGAGGCGCTGGCCGAGGCCGCAGATACGGCCGCCCTGCTCGGGGTGGAGCCCAAGCGTTGGCGGGCGCGGCCGTTGTGGCAATTTGATGCCAAGGCAGGCCAAATCGCCCTGCAAAATTTTTTAAACGTGCATGATTTGCAGGGCTTTGGCATCAAGGCGCCCCATCAGCCCGCCCTTGGCACCGCCGCCCTATTATTGAATTATGTGCAAGAAACTCAGAAAAACACCGCGCCCCCCATCGAGCGCCTGCGAATCGAGCATTTAGATGATGCGCTTTTAATTGATCGCAACACGAGGCGGCATCTCGAATTGTTCGATCACGCGAGCGACGCCCCAACCGCCGCGCAAGCCACGCTGATTCATTTGATCGATGCCACCCTAACCGCGCACGGCGCACGGCTACTCAAAAGTTGGCTTAGCCGCCCCCTGCGCGATCAAAGCGTGTTGCGCCACCGCCAGCAAGCGATCGGCGAGCTCATCGACAGCCGAACCACACTGCCCTTGCGCGAAGCGCTGCGCGGCATCTTTGATATTGAACGCATTACCACCCGCATCGTGATGGGCAGCGCTCGCCCGCGCGATCTCTCTGGGCTGCGGGCAAGCTTAAGCGCCCTCCCCAATCTTCTCGATGTCTTGCGCGGCCTAAATTTACCCCTATGGCAAAGCCTAAGCGCGGCGCTAGAACCGCCCACCGCACTGATGGGCCTGCTCCAGCGCGCCTTGGTTGAAGCGCCACCGGTGTGGCTACGCGATGGCGGTGTCATTAAAGAAGGCTTTGATGACGAACTGGATGAACTGCGGCATTTATCCCTGCATGCCGACGATGCGCTGAACGCCTTCGAAGCCGAAGCCCGCATACAAACAGGCATTGCCAGCTTAAAAATTGCCTACAACCGCGTTCAGGGTTTTTACTTTGAGGTCAGCCGCCTGCACGCCGAAAAAATGCCACCGCAATTTATTCGCCGCCAAACCCTTAAAGCCGTGGAGCGGTACACCACCGCCGAACTCAAAACCTTTGAAGATCGGGTGCTCTCCGCCCGCGATCGGGCACTCGCGCGCGAGCAATGGCTATTTGGGCAACTCCTCCTTACCATCGCCGCCGATAAGGCTCGCTTGCGCACCCTTGCCGAAGCCATCGCCCAAACCGATGGGCTGCACAGCTTAAGTTTTATTGCCGAACGTCAACGCTGGGTTGCCCCCGAACTCAGCACAGAGCCTGGCATCGACATCGAATCAGGCCGCCACCCCATTATCGAATCCTTGAGCCACACACCCTTCACCCCAAACGACACCGTGCTCAACCCCCACCGGCAACTTTTGATGATTACCGGCCCCAATATGGGCGGCAAATCCACCTACATGCGCCAAACCGCACTCATCGTACTGCTGGCGCATATCGGCTCGTTTGTGCCTGCCAGTCGCGCCCGCATAGGCCCGATTGACCGCATTTTCACCCGCATCGGCGCGGGGGATGATCTCGCCTCAGGGCGCTCCACCTTTATGGTCGAGATGACCGAAACCGCCGAAATTCTGCACACCGCCACCGCGCAATCGCTGGTATTAATTGACGAAATTGGCCGTGGCACCTCCACCTTCGATGGGCTGGCACTGGCTTGGGCGGTGGCCGAACAACTCGTGCGGCACAATGGCGCACTCACCTTATTTGCCACGCATTACTTTGAGCTCACGCAACTCGCCGAACAATTCCCGAGCGTGGTGAATGTGCACCTTGATGCCATCACCCACCACAACGAGCTCATTTTTCTGCACAGCGTAAAAGAAGGCGCGGCCAGCCAAAGTTACGGCATAAAAGTCGCCGCACTGGCCGGCATCCCCAAAGCCTGCATCCGCCGCGCGCAGCTTGTGCTCAAAAAACTCGAACAGCAAACCCCAATGGCCACCGCCACACCCCAGCTAGATTTATTCGCCCCGCCGCCCACCGATTTTGAGGCACCAGCGCCCCCGATTGAACGCGCACCGCACCCCATCCTGCAAGCGCTCGCTGCGCTGGATCTCAACACACTCAGCCCCAAACAAGCGCTAGATATACTGTTTGAGTGGAAAAACCCGATGTGAGATGAGGTAGCTATTCTTCGAACACAGGCCTACCAAGCGGCAAGAGAGCGTAAACGCGGATTAACATTTTAACCGGCCTATTTTTGCTGTTCATGCTTTACTATTTATAGGCTCACACTCAACCGATCTTAAATAAAACACAGGAGGTTGCAGCATGAATGCACTGAAGTTATCGGCAATAGGATTAATTGTTTTGAGCCTGGCCGGCTGCGCCAATATGACCGCGCGTGAGCGCAATACGGCACTAGGCGCAGGAGCGG
>DZCK01000170.1 GCA_022730245.1 Halothiobacillus neapolitanus | reverse complement strand
CCGCACGCACCGGTCTTTTTATGACGCTCGTGGCCAATCAGCCGCTCACGATTCCGCGCGCGCCGAATATTCGCTTCGTGCAGGTGGGCGGCGGGTTCGATGTGGCCGATAACGAGATTGTGCGGCGCATGACGGCGGGCGATTTGGTTATCACCCAAGATATTCCGCTCGCGGCGGAAGTGATTGAACACGGCGGCTTGGCGCTTAACCCACGCGGCGAACGCTACACGCCCGATTCCATCAAAGCGCGGCTATCCATGCGGAACTTCATGGAAACCCTGCGCGAAACCGGCGTGCAAACCGGCGGGCCGGCCAAACTTAACCAGGCTGATCGCCAATTATTTGCCAATGCGCTGGATAAAATTTTGCGCACCGCCAGCGGCACTTAGGAACCGAAGTGCCGTCAGCTATGGGCAATGGCCGTTAAAAGCTCATCAAAAGCCTCTGCGAACAAATCCAAGCCTTCGTCGAGCAATTGCTGCCCCACCGCGCCATCCATATCAATCCCCAGCGCCGCGAGTTGCGCCCAGACGGCGGTATCTTCACTCAAGCGGGGTTTGAGCAGGGAAGCGATTCGGCCATGATCGGCAAAGGCGCGCAAAGTGGCCTCGGGCAGGGTGTTGATGGTATCCGGCGCGATCAGGTTCTCGACATACAGCACATCAGAATACGCGGCGTTTTTAGTGCCCGTGCTCGCCCATAACAGGTATTGGCTGCGGGCACCGAGCTTTGCGAGCTCGGCAAAATCTTCGCCTTCAAACACCGCTTTATAGTGCTGATAGGCCATGCTGCCCAGCGCCAAGGCGGCTTTGCCGCGCAAGGCCAAGGCAGGCTCGATGCCAAGCTCGGTGAGCTTTTGATCGACCAGCGTATCCACCCGGCTCATAAAAACACTGGCCACGGCGCGCACCGCGTGCAAATCGCCGCCGATCGCCCGCAGTGCCTCAAGGCCGCGCAGGTAAGCGGCAAAAACGCGTTTGACCTGATCGAGCGAGAAAATCAGGGTGACATTCACGCTCACGCCTAAACCAATCAGCTGCTCAAAAGCTAAGATGCCTTCATCGGTGGCGGGCACTTTAATCAGCAAATTCGGGCGCTCGGCGAGCGCTTTTAACCGGCGGCCAGCGGCTACGGTCGAGATGGCATTGTGGGCAATGCGCGGCGATTCTTCCCAGCTTACCCAGCCATCAATGCCCGCGCTTTCATCCCAAATGGGGCGCAATAAATCGCAGGCTTGTTGAATATCGCTGAGCACCAGATGCTCGTACACCGCTTCGATGTCGTCATATGCTTGTTTTAAGGCGGCAATATCGGCGCTGTAATAGGGGCTGCCGACAATCGCCTTTTTGAAAATGGCAGGGTTTGAGGTGAGCCCGCGAATACCCAAGCGGGCGATGAGTTCCGCCAGCCTTCCTTCGGCCAGCAATTCGCGCGATAAGTTATCTAGCCACAAGCTTTGGCCTTGGCTGGCATATAACGTGGATAAATCATTTTGAGACATTCAATCATCCTCCTGAAAGCGAATAAACCCATCATCGCCAAACTGTTCGATTAAAACGAATCACGGTTATTTATCGGCGGAAAAATAACAGCGCCAAGGCAATCAGCCCACCGGCCACTGCGCCGTACAGATGCGCATCCACCAATACCGGCACGCCCAGTAATTTGGCGGTGCCTAAATCACCAAAGCGTTGCTCCCAGAGAATTTTAAGGCTGATTGCCGCCAGCAACGCTAACCCCGCCAGCCACTCCCGATGCGAGAGCAGGCGAATGGCGCTGGCCGCAAACAAGCCGTGCAAAATACCCGATAACCCAACATACCAGCCCACCTGCGGATCGAGCAGCAGTAAGCCCAAGCCCACCCCTAAACCACTGCCGACCAGCAAAATTAAATAGCTGCGCGCCGATTCCAAATACGCGGCCAGTGCGGTCCACAGCAACAAGCCCGCCACGTCTGAGGCCAAATGCCGCCAATTGGCATGCACAAAATTCCCTGTGAACACGCGCCACACTTCGCCGTGCAAAATATCGCCCCGGGCGTACCGCAGCTCGCCGCCCCAATGCAGCAGCATAATCGCGACTGCAATCAGGGTAATACTTAAGGTAATCAACCACTTTTGGTTGGCATCGGTCATGGGGCAGGGTTCTCTCTTAATCGGCTTGCGCGCGCAAAATACCTGGCGACAGGAACCAAATGAGCTGCCCTTGCCCCGCCGCAATACCATCGCTAAACCGGATGAGCGCCGCGCCGCCCTTTTTGAGCGGCATATTGCCATTGGCCGCACCATAAATCAGGGTTTCAACCAGTTGGCTTAAACTCGGTTCATGCCCAATGAGGGCCATGCCATCAACACGGGGCTGCTTGCGTAACCAATCAATCAAAAGGCTGGCGGGCACATCGGGGCTGAGCAGTGCCTCGGTTTCAAACTGCCGAATCTCCAGCGTGGGCGCCAAAATTTCTGCCGTTTGCTGGGCGCGCACCAAGGGGCTGGCAATGAGCCGCTCAACCGGCAAGGCGAGCGTCATTAAACCGCGCGCGGCGAGCTGCATCCGCTCGATGCCCCGGGGCGTTAAGGGGCGCAATTCATCGGGCTGACCGGTGAGCGCAAAAATTTCTCGCTCTTCTGCGGGGGCGTGGCGAATGAGTAATACATCCATGGCAATTTGACTC
>DZCK01000005.1 GCA_022730245.1 Halothiobacillus neapolitanus | reverse complement strand
CCGGATGCCGCCGCGCAAGAACCCGACATAAACGCCGTGAGCCGCGCCATGCTCGGCAATTCGCCCGCCATTGCGGGGGTCTATCGCATCATCGATAAAATCCGCGATGTGCGCATTAACGTCATGATTGAGGGCGAATCGGGCAGCGGCAAAGAGCTTGCCGCCCGCGCCATTCACGATCGCTCAGATTTCGCAGCCAAGCCCTATATCGTGATCGACTGCGGCGCGCTCACCGATACCCTGCTCGAAAATGAACTCTTTGGCCACGAAAAAGGCGCCTACACCGGCGCCTCCAGCACCAAACAAGGGCTGCTTGAAGTCGCCAGTGGCGGCACCGTATTCCTCGATGAAATTGGCAATATTTCCGATGCCATGCAGGTTAAATTATTGCGGGTCATTCAAGAGCAACAAATTACCCGCGTCGGCGGCGTAACCCCGATTAAAATCGACGTGCGGTTTATCGTTGCCAGCAACCGAGATTTGGCGCAGATGGTCAGCGAAGGCAGCTTCCGCCATGATTTATACCACCGCCTGCATGTGGTGCGCCTGCGCATTCCGCCCCTGCGTGAGCGCCGCGAGGACATCCCCATCCTCATCGATCACTTTATCCGTCATTTTGCATCCCGCTATAACCGCCCCGCCGAGCGATTTGAAGCCGGCTGCCTTGAACGCATGGAACACTACACTTGGCCTGGCAACATCCGTGAACTCAAAAACATGATCGAACGCGCGGTGGCGCTCTCTAACGGCCCGGAAATCCGGTTCGATTCAGAATCGCAAACCACGCCACCTTGGGCCGTGGCGCGAGGTCACCTGCCAACAGCGGGCGCAGCAGACGCGCTGGATGGCGACTACCCCACCCTCGATATACTGGAGCGGCGCTATATCGAAAAGCTACTGAAAGAATACGACGGCAACCGCGAAAAAACCGCCCAAACCCTTGGCATTAATAAATCCACGCTTTGGCGCAAACTGCAGGGGTATGGCCAAACACTGCCGGATGATCTCCTGCCCTGATGCCCGCGCGCACGGCGCCATAGCAAACCCCGAACCGGATGGTTCTGGCGCATTAATCATAGAAAAATTCATCCCGTTTTCTGAATAATTTATAGCGCAAATTGCCGTACAAAAATTGCAGTTTGCAATTTGCAATCCGCAGCAAAATTCATTAAAAATTAATAAAAACAATAGCTTAAAAGTTGGCACAGGCCGTGCAATATTAGCTTCGTGGTCTTCCACGCAACATTGAGGAGTTCAGATCTATGCAATCTAATCGTCGTGTATTTTTAAAAGGCAGCATGGCTGCCAGTGCTGTCGGCTTAGCTATTGGCGCCGGCTTATTAACCCCACGCGCTGTTATGGCGGCCACTTGGCCTGAGCAGGCGTACAACACCAAAGGCTTCGATGAGTCTCTGAAAGATTTGTTCGGCACCACAGGCCCAACTGAATCCAAAGACATCACCATCAAAGCACCTGATATTGCTGAAAACGGTGCGGTAGTTCCTGTTACTGTTGAGTCTGCAGTTGCCGGCACCGATAACATCGCCATTCTGGTTAAAGGCAATCCAACGCCATTAGTCTGTAACTTCAAGTTCGATGGCGCACAGCCCTTCATGTCTACCCGTATCCGTATGGGTAAAACAGATAACGTCATCGGCGTCGCGCATGCTGGCGGCAAGCTGTACATGGCTGAAAAGCAAGTTAAAGTGACCATCGGCGGCTGCGGCGGTTAATTGCGAAAGCAGTTACTGTTCCGGTTATTGAACTACGAATTAACGAGGTATTGATAAATGTCATCAATCAAAATGCGTATTAGCGCCGCTGGCGACGTTCTGGATGTTAAAAGCCTGATCGAACAGGTAATGGAAACAGGCCGTTTGAAAGATAAAGCAACGGGCAAACTGATTCCCGCTAACTACATTCAAACACTGACTGTGGCTGTGAACGATAAAGTGGCTGTTGAAGCCAACTTGTCGGTAGCGGTTTCTAAAAACCCCTACATCAACGTTAAAGTTCCTGGCAAAAAAGGCGATAAAGTAACCATCGCCTACACCACGAACGAAGGCAAAACTGACTCTGAAACAACGACGGCCTAATTGGCTTGTCAGCGATAGCAACCATGCTATCGCTTGAGTGTTTAAAAACCCGCTTTATCGCGGGTTTTTTGTTATCACACGTTGGGCTTATGAGCACGATAACCCCCCGTTTTAACGCGCCTTGAAAGCGGTTTGAAAGCGGTTTGAATGTTCCTCGGCAGAGTCTCAATCACCCCGTCCATTCGCAAAGGCTGCCAACGCATCAGCAAACCGATCGGTCGCGCGGATTAACGCATCAATAATCCCAAGCTCGCTCGCCGCATGTCCGGCATTTTCCACCACGGTTAATCGAGCCTCTGGCCACACGGCCGCCAGCGCAAAGGCTTGGTCGATGGGGCATACCACGTCATATCGGCCATGAATTATCTCGCCGGGGATTTGGGCGAACCGTTCTGCTTGCGCCTTAATCTGTTCAAGTAAAGGGGCGTCACGCAAAAAAGCACCGTGGGTGAAGTAATGATTTTCAATCCGCGCAATAGCCAAGGCATGATGCGGATCGCCAAAAAACCCCACCGTGGCGGCATCGGGCAACAAAGTAGCCGTGCGTCCCTCCCAAATTGACCACGCTTTGGCGGCTTGCATCCGAGCCAGCTCATCTGCGCCGGTTAGCCTGTGGTGGTAGGCCGCAACCAGATCACCGCGCTCCTGCGCAGGAATCGGCGCAAGAAAATCGGCCCAATAATCGGGGAATAATCGATGCGCACCCGCTTGATAAAACCAAGCCACATCCTCATCGCGGCACAGAAAAATTCCCCGCAAAATCAAACCCAGCACCCGCTCGGGGTGCAGGCAGGCATAAGCCAGCGCGAGGGTTGACCCCCAAGAGCCCCCAAAAACGAACCATCGCTCAATTTTTAAGTGCGCGCGCACCCGCTCCAAATCGGCCACCAATGCCTGTGTGGTATTGTCCTCAAGGCAGGCGTGGGGGGTTGAACGCCCCGCACCGCGCTGATCGATCAAAATAATGCGATAACGATCGGGATCAAAAAACCGCCGATGCGTGGGCGTGCAGCCCGCACCCGGCCCGCCGTGCAAAAAAACCACGGGGATGCCGGTTAATCGACCGCATTCTTCAATATGGAGCACATGGGGGCTATCCACCCCAATGCTGTGGGTCAAAAGTGGCTCTAGGGCGGGGTAGAGTTGGCGCATCGCAAGGCTCCTCTGATTAAACATCCACGCGCATCTTAGCGCTGAACACCGCCTGTCGTACAATGGGGGGGTTTTTATTCTTTGATGCCCCATGAACGAACGAACGCCACCCATCCCCGCCGAATTAAAGCCCGATCAACCGCCCCCGCACGCGGGCTGGATGACGCCGAGCAAAAAACTGCAACGCATCCTAGCCCGCACCCTGATGGAGTTTTCGATGATCCAGCCGGGTGATCGAATCCTGATGGGTGTATCGGGCGGCAAAGACTCGCTCTCGCTTTTGCACTGCTTGCATCATGTGCAACGTCGCGCACCTATCGCCTTTGAGCTCGCCGCCATTACGGTAGATCCGCTCGTCGGCGGGTTTGATCCGGCGCCGCTCGTGCCCTACCTAGCCAAGCTCGGCATCCCGTATTTTGTCGAACGCGAGGATATTGTGGGTCTGGCCAACGCACACATGCGGGGTGATTCGTACTGCGCATTTTGTTCCCGCATGAAGCGCGGCCTTTTGTATAAAGCCGCACGGCGCGAGGGCTACAACGTGCTGGCGCTGGGGCAGCATTTGGATGATTTAGCCGAAAGTTTTCTGATGAGCGCCTTTCATGGCGGCAAACTCAATACCATGAAAGCGCACTACCGTAACGATGCCGGCGATGTGCGCATCATCCGCCCCTTTGTACGGATTCGAGAGCGCATGCTGGTGGATTTTGCCGCACAAAATAAGCTCCCTGTGATTAAAGACAACTGCCCCGCCTGCTTTGCCAAACCCACCCAACGTGAACACTTCAAGCAGCTCTTAGCGGCAGAAGAAACGCTTAACCCGCAACTATTTCGCTCGCTCGCGGTTAGCCTGACCCCCTTAATGCGCGATGGGTTAGCCCAAGCGCTATCGCCCGCCGCCTTAAGCCCCACCCAGTCTGCCCATGAGTAAGCCAACCGCCCAAAGCCATGGCCGCCCCCTGCGCAGTGCCTTGCGGCTCATTCTGATGCGGTTTTTTTTGCGGGTATTGGCCGCGCTACCCTTGCAAATTAGCCATGCGATAGGCGCGGGATTAGGGCGCTTGGCGTGGCTAATAAAAAGCCCCATGCGGCGCGTGGCAGAAGCCAATATTGCCCTGTGCTTACCCGAACTAACCGCCGCCCAGCAACAGCAACTTGTGAAACACAGCTTGGCGCAAACCGGGCAAACCCTGACCGAGCTTGGCCGCGTATGGCTGGGCAAAAAACCACAAATTGAAGCGTTAGTGCGGGGTATTGAAGGACAAGCCTACCTAGATCAAGCGTTAGCGATTGGGCAAGGGGTTATTTTAGTGGCGCCCCATAGTGGGGCCTGGGAATTGGGTGGGCTATACACCGCGCTGCACACCCCGATGACCACCGTTTATCGCCCGCCGCGTGAGCCGGCCTTCGAGCAGCTAATGACCCAATCCCGCGAACGGTTTGGCGCCAAGCTCGTGCCCGCCAATCGGCAGGGGGTCAAAGCCTTATTACTGGCCTTGCGGCGCGGCGAGCTCATCACCATTTTGCCCGATCAAGAACCCAATGTAGGCGAAGGCGCCTTTGCGCCTTTTTTTGGCCAGCCCGCCTACACACTCACCTTAATTCACAACTTAATGCAAAAAACCGGCGCCGTGGCCGTGCTGGGCAGAACCGAACGGCTCGCGCGCGGGCAAGGGTACCGGTTACATTTCTACCCCGCACCAGAGGGGATGGTTGACCCAGATCCCGCCATCGCACTCGCCGCGTTAAATGCCGGTATCGAGCAGATGGTGCGCGCGAATCTTGCGCAATATCAATGGGTTTATAGGCGGTTTCGCCGCCGCCCCAATTAAACCTTAAATGGGTAAACCTTAAGCGGGCATTCAGTCAGGCATTGAATAGGGATCGGCTCGATTCGCCAGCCCCGTTTTAAACAGCTTAAGCGACCACATATATTGCGGCGGATTGTCCAAAATAAGCTGTTCCAGCGCATGGTTAATCGCCAGTGCCGCCGCACGATCTGCCTCAACCGGCACGATAATAGGGGGCATCAAAAACAGCCGATACCGCCCATTGCGTAAATTAAGCTGCCCCAGCGCGGGATAAATTGGCACTTTGCCGAGGGCGGCGATTTTCCCCGCCAGCGGCACGGTGGCTTTTTCCACCCCAAAAAACGGCGCGAACACCGAATCGGCCAAGCCTAAATCTTCATCGGCAATATAAAAAAAACCTTGCCCTGCCCGCAAATGCCGAATATGGGGTTTCAACCCCGCCTCGCGCGGGTACACCCGGGCACCATGGCGTTCGCGCCCCCACTCAAACAGCCAGTTAAGCAGCCGATTTCGCCCAAAGGGTTTATACATTGCCGAACCGCGCATATTCAGGGTGAAAAAATGCCCCACCCATTCAAGCCCCGCCCCGTGGCCGGTAAGCACCACCCCACCCGAGGCGATTAATTGCTGAAACAAGGCTCGGTCACGCACCTCCGTTTGCCGCATTAAATAAGCCTGTGAACGAAACCACAGCCGCCCTAAATCGAGCAGCGCATAGGCTTGAAGCAAAAAATTCTGCCGCCGCCAGACATAGCGCTGCGCCAAGGCCACCTCGGGGAAACACAAGGCCAGATTGCGCTCAACGATGCGCACCCGCTTGACATACACCCGTTGATACACCGCCGCCAGCGCCCACGCCAAACCCAATCGCAGTTTATGGGGCAAAAAAGCCAGCACGGCCAGCCACCCGACGGCGAACCAAGTAAGCCAGTACCTAGGGCATAAAAAAGCGAGTGAAAAACGCCGCCCTTCGGCATTCGTGCGTAATGCCATCAATTACCGCCGCCAGAACATCGGCAAAAACAAGACCAGCACGGTAAAAATCTCCAGCCGCCCCAAAATCATCGAGATTGTGCCGACCCATAACGTGCCCGTTGATGCGCTAACAAACGTGCTCGCAACCGTGCCCAAACCCGGGCCTGCACTGGTGAGTGTGCCAATCGCGCCGCCTAAGGCGGAAACAGGATCAAGGCCGGTAACCATCATCGCAAAAAAAACCAATACAAAAATAAATACATACGCAGCAAAAAACGCCCAAACCGCGCTAATCACCGAGGGGTTAATCGCCCGCCCGCTGAGTTTCACCACAAACTCGGCATGCGGGTGCACTAATTTTCGAAGCTCATTTAACCCTTGCCGGGTCAGCAACAAAAACCGCACGGTTTTCAAGCCGCCGGCAGTTGATCCGGCGCAACCGCCAATCAAGGCGGTTGCCAAAACCAACACGGGCAAAAAAACCGGCCAGGGCGTGCTATCCACCAGCGTGAATCCCGTCGTCGTCATCATCGAAACTAAGGTAAATAGCCCCCAACGCGCGCCCCACAGCCACTCAGAGAAGGGCCTGGAAATCATCACAGTGAGCATAATCACGGCAAAAAAGATCAGTAAAAGCAGCAGAAAAAACTTAAATTCAGAGCTTTTGCCATACGCACGAATGGAGCCATGCTTCATTGCCAGATAGTGCAGCGCCATGGGCGTACCGCCTAAAACCATAAAAACAACCGCCGTTAGCTCCATCGAAAAATTATTAAAATAACCAAAACTCGCATCGTGGGTCGAGAACCCGCCCGTTGAGATGGTTGAAAACGCATGGCTTACCGCATCAAACCAGCTCATGCCTTCAAGCTTAAACAAAATGGCGCAGAGTAACGTTAAACCGGCATACACCTGCCACAGCGCCTTGGCGGTATCTGAGATGCGCCCCGATAGCCGCTCATCTTTCATAGGACCTGAAATTTCCGATTTATACAGCTGCATGCCGCCCACACCGAGCAGCGGCATAAAAGCCACCACAAGCACAATAATGCCCAAGCCCCCCAGCCATTGCAGCTGCTGGCGATAAAACAACAGGGATTTAGGCAGGCTATCCAGCCCCGTCAATACGGTGGAACCGGTGGTGGTAATGCCTGAAACGGATTCAAACACCGCTTGGCTAAAGCTTAGGTGAAGGCTTGGCTGCAAATAAAAGGGCAACGCACCCATCAGCCCCAACACCAGCCAAAACGACACCACAATGAGCAAGCCATCGCGCAATTTAAGCTCGCGCCGATACCCGCGCAATGGCAGCCACAGGGCGGCACCCAGCAGCACAGCGATAAAAAAACTGGTTTCGAACGGCACCAAATCGGTATCGCCCATCACCCAACCCACCCACCACGGCGGAATAAAGGTTAAGCCGAACACCATGAGCAACACGCCCAGCACCCGAAAAACGACGATAAATTGCATGCGGGTACCAGCGCGTTAAAAAAAGCCAAAGCGCACAGTGAACAGCTGTTCAATGTCGCGCACAAAGCGTTTGTCGGTGAGAAATAAAATCACATGGTCATCGGGCGCGATCACGCTATTGTGATGGGCGATGAGCACCTCGCCATCGCGCAGCAAGGCGCCAATCGTTGTACCCGGCGGCAGTTTTAAGGCATCGACCCGCCGCCCCACCACCTGCGAGGTATTGGCATCGCCGCGCGCGATAATTTCCATGGCTTCCGCCGCGCCGCGCCGCAGGGAATGCACGCTCACCACATCGCCCCGTCGCAAGCGGCTAATCATGCTGCCGATGGTAATGTTGTGCGGCGATAGGGCGATATCAATGCTGCCCATATGGATTAAATCCACATATTCACTGCGATTGACAATGCACATCACTTTGCGTGCGCCGAGTTTTTTGGCCAGCATCGCGGCGAGAATATTGTCTTCATCATCATTGGTGAGGGCGAGGAACACGTCCATGTCCTCGATATTTTCTTCAACCAGCAATTCGCTATCGGTGGCAGAACCCGTCAAAACGATGGTGTGATTCAGCTCGCCGCTGAGTTTGCGGGCCTTTTCGGCATTATTGCTAATTAATTTCACCTGAAAGCGCGATTCCAGCGCTTGCGCCAAGCCGCCGCCAATGTTGCCACCGCCGGCAATCAGAATGCGCCGATAGGGGCGATCGAGCCGCCGCATCACGCTCATGACTTTGCGGATATCGTCGGTTTTGGCAAGAAAAAACACCTCGTCATCGGCTTCAATCACCGTCGAACCATCGGGGTGCAGCGGCGTATCCTTACGGAAAATGGCCGCCACCCTTGCCTCCACATCTGGCAGCAAGTCGGATAAATACCGAATGGGCTGGCCAACAAGAGGGCCATCTGCATCCGCACGCAAGCCAATTAACCGCAGCCTGCCATCCGCAAAATCACGCACTTGCAGGGCATCGGGATACTCCATTAAGCGGGCAATGTAATCTTTAATTAACCGCTCGGGGCTAATCATGTAATCCACCGCTATCGCGTTGTTATCAAATAACGCGGGGTGATCTAAAAAATCGGTGGCGCGAATACGGGCGATTTTAGTGGGTGTACGATACAGCGTCCAAGCGACCTCGCAGGCCAGCATGTTGGTTTCATCCGAGCTTGTCACCGCAATCAATACATCGGCATCGGCCGCGCCTGCGGCAAAAAGCACGCTCGGCTGGGCGCCATAGCCTTCTACGGTGCGAATGTCTAAGCGTTCTTGCAAACGCAGCAAGGCGGCTGATTGCGTATCGACGACGGTAACGGAATTGCGCGTTTCCTGCGATAGCACCGTCGCCAGTGAAGCGCCCACCTGCCCCGCACCCAAGATAATGATTTTCATGCTGTGCTCACGTTAGGATAGGTTAGCTTCGCTCGTTGGCGCTGATGCCCAACGATTTTAATTTGCGATATAAATTGGTGCGTTCCATGCCGGTTAAACGCGCGAGTTCGGTCATCGAGCCCGCACAGCTTTTGAGCTGCGCCAACAAATAACGCCGCTCAAACTCATCGCGGGCATCGCGCAGGGGCAAATCAAGATTTAATGAAATTAAGGTCGCGGCAACCGCGTCCTGGCTATCCATTAAGGTAGGCAAAAACCCCAAAGCGCGCTGTACTTCTTGCTCGTCGATCACCTCACCTGTGCCCAAAATGAGCATGCGTTGCACCAGATTTTTTAATTCACGCACATTGCCCGGCCAAGTGTGTGCCTTGAGTAGATTGCGTGCGCCAATCGTGAGCTCGCGCTTGGGCAAGCCTTCAATGCGGTGCGCGGCTTCAAGGTAATAGGCGAGGAGAATCGGCACATCTTCCACATGATGACGCAAGGGCTCGATCGGCAAGGGCACCACAGACAAGTGATAAAACAAGTCCTCGCGGAATTTACCCGCCCGCACTTCCGACTCCAGATCTTTACGCGTAGCCGCCACCACACGCACATCCACATGCACGGGTTCAGCCCCGCCCACGCGGAAAAAGGTTTGGTTTTCGAGCGCGGAGATCAGCTGCATTTGCGTTTGCTCATCCATATCCGCCGCTTCGGCGATAAACAAAGTGCCGCCGTTGGCTTGTTCAAGCAGGCCATAACGAATTTTGCCATCTTCCTCGGAGCCAAAAAGCTCGACGACTGCATTTTGGCGCCCACCCATCGCAACCCCACCGGTATCGATAAAGGGGAAATGCCGACGCGGTGAATGATGGTGAATATATCGTGCCAGCGCCTGTTTACCGGTACCCGGCTCGCCGGAAATCAATACCCAGGCATCATGACCGGCCACTTTTTTGGCTTGCGCGCGCAGGGTCGTCATGTAGTCGCTATCGCCAATCAGCTCAAAGGGATCGGGCGCACTGCGTTTGAGCTGATCGTTTTCACGGGCAAGCCGCGTGTTCTCTAACCCATGCTCAATGAGCAGCAACAGCTTATCGAGCGAGATCGGTTTTTCGATAAAATCAAACGCACCCAAACGGGTGGCTTCAACCGCCGTTTCAACCGTGCCATGCCCCGACATCATAATCACAGGCCAGATGAGCTGATCGTGCTCATGCCATTCGCGCAGTAAGCTTATGCCATCTTGCCCCGGCATCCAGATATCCAGCAAAATCAAATCAGGCCGACGGATTAAAATTGACGCGCGGGCTTCAATGGCATCGGCAGCGGTGGATACGGTGTAGCCCTCATCGGCCAAAAGCTCGGCCAAGAGGTTGCGAATTTCGAATTCGTCGTCGACGACCAGGATGTGTCCAATACTCATGGTTTTTCAGCGCTACTCGTTAGGTCAAGTTGTTTAGGGTCAAGGGGTTTGGCATTAAGGTTACGGGCGTCTAAATCTTTGGGATGTTCATTCGGCGGGTCCAAATCGGACAGGGCGCTCTTGCGGTGTTCATCTGCCGGTTCGGCGCGCCGCACATCAACCACCTGCGCCGTGCGGAACAAATCTTGTGGAATAGTATGCCCAGAACGTGCTGCCGCCGTGACAGATTCTGCCTGCGGCGGCTCGGGTACGGCGGTTTCCGCACTCGGCGCCAGCGAGGATAATGAGCGTAGGCTTGGCGTAGCGAGTTCCGGCGTATCGAGTCCCGGTGTATCTAGGGGTAGCCGAATCATAATTCGTGCGCCGGTTACCGCAGGCATGCGCTCCTCCGCCCCTTGCGCGATTGCCGCTGCGGGCTCTGAAGATGGCAGCCACGGGCTGGCATCCGGTGCGACTAAAGGCGGCGCCGAGGCCGAATCCATCGCCCACTGTTCTTGCAAATTGGTGGCGGTCACCACGCCGCCATGCTCTTCAATAATTTTTTTAACAATCGCCAAACCCAAGCCCGACCCTTTCGGCCGCGTGGTGGCATAAGGCTCAAACAAACGATCAATCATCGTTTCGGGAAAGCCTGCGCCATTGTCTGTGACATTCAGCTCCGCCAGCGCCAAGCCCCCCTCTTGGTGCAGGCTGGTGGTCACGGTCACCCGGGGCTCGCCGCTTTGGCAGCCGTGCTCCGTTAATGCTTGCTGGGCATTGCGAATAAGATTGTGCAGCACTTGCCGAATGCGCCCCACATCGGCGCGCACCCACAAAGGCTCCTGAAAGGCTTGATGCAAAACGGGAATTTCACCCCCTTTATATAAATCAATCACCTCGCCCACCAATTCATCCAAATTGAGCGCGGTAAGCTTCATTTGGGGAGAACGGGCATATTCGGCAAACTCGTTGACCATCAGCTTCATGGCCTCGACCTGATTAATAATGGTGCGCGTCGAACGATCCAATATTTGCCCTGATTCTTCCTCAAGCGTGCCGAGCAACCGGCGCCGCAAACGCTCTGCCGATAACTGGATGGGCGTGAGTGGGTTTTTAATTTCATGCGCTAACCGCCGCGCCACTTCCGACCACGCAGCATCGCGCTGGGCTTGCAGCAAGGTGGTCACATCTTCAAACACCATCACAAACCCACCCGTCACATCATCGGCGGGCAAGGCGGCCACACGGCTCAACAAAACCTTGCGCCCCGCATCGCCCATAATGCGCACCTGCGCTTCCACGGTGGCACCTGCGGGTAGCTGCCCTGGCTCCAAGAGGCCGCCAAACGCGGCGCAAATGGGTTCTAGGTGGGGATAAGTTTGGCAAATCTCAGCCAAAGAACAGCCATCAATATGCTGGCTCGTAATGCTTAAAAGCTGGGTCACAATCGAGTTGCTGCGCGTAATGCGGCCATCGGGCGAGAGGGTGAGTACGCCTGAAGATAAATGCTGAATGACTGTTTCCAGATAATCGCGCTCTTGGTCGGCCATTTCTTGCAATTGCTGCATCACTTGATGCGCCCGGCGCACGCGCGCCGTCATCGTGTTGAACGATTGCACGAGCTGCCCCAAATCATCCCGCCGATCCACCGGCAAGCGCAGGCTGTAATCACCTTCTGCCACGGCTTTGGTGCCGGCGGCCAATTCCCGAATGGGCGCCAATAATTTACGCGCGGCAATAAACGCCAGCCACACGGCAGTTAGCAAGGAGAGCAACAGCGCCAGCGTGAGGGCGAATGTAAAGGTTTTTTTGAGCGATTTGTGCAGAAAAATCAAACTGCGGTATTCATTAAACGCCGCTTGCACACTGCTCGATAATTGATTGGCGCGGGGTGAAATCGAATACAGCGCTTGCAGTACTTGGCTGCTGCCATCGCCCGTTAAACCCGCCGTGAGCGGCACCACCACACGAATGCGCATGGTATCGCCGCCGCCCGGATCAAGCCCGATAAAATCTTTGCCCGCACGGGCGTGCGAGAGCGCGGTTTCATCGGGGCGCGCGGGCACAATTTCCTGCAAATCATCGGAAGCGGAGGCCACAATTAAATTGCGCTGACCAAAAATGGTCATTTCATGCGCGCCCGTGTTACGGCGCACCGAGTTTAAATCCAGTGCAATTAAATCGCCCGAAATGCCCTTGAGCTGCTGCGCGGCACGCAGCGTTTCATTCATTGCGGTGCGCATTTGGCCATCAAACGCCATTTGCGACAACGATAAAGCATCGTTCATGGCCTGCTCGACCTGCACATCAAACCAAGAATCAATGCCGCGTTGAATAAACGACACCGAAAAATAAAACACAATCAAGACCGGGATGGTGGTAAGCCCCACAAACGTTAGCACCAGCCGAGCGGTCAGCCGAGCGCCCGGCGTGCCGCGCCTGTAATGGCTGAACAGGCGAACCATGTGCGCCAGCACCACAATCGCCAAAAATAAAATACCGAGCGCACTCAAACCAAGCAGGGTGAGATACAGATGCTCGGGCTGATCGGCACGCTGCAATGACTCGGAAATGAGATACATCAGCACCAATAGCAGCACCACGACCATCACGCTGATCGGGGGCACCAGCCGCCGAATCCAGCGCATATAAAATGCGCCCCATTTCAACCCAAATGGCGTTGCGCTCTTCATGCGGTGAGCGCCGTCAATTTAAGTGCAGGACACCTTGTCATGATCGGGGCACCGACCACAAAAACCATTCGCTATTGAGCGCCCAGCGCGCATCAAACAAGGCGGGAAAACGCAAGGGCAGCGGCAACTTATTTACATCCAGCACCATGCGAACACGCCCCACCAAATGGGCTTGCCCCGCTAACCTTTTCACCGAACTAATCGGCCAAGCACGCACCTGCTGCAAGGCGCGCAGCGCTCCATCCAAGGTGCTGTAACTGCGGGCTTCATGCTCCAATACATCGGTCACCAACCACGTTTGTGACAGCGCATGATATTCCAACCGATAGTGCCGATCATCCGATGCCACCGTGCGCGCCAGCCACCAATCGCGGGGCTCATCAATGACCGCTTGCAAGGTTAAATTTAAGGGGATGGCATTGCGCATGGCCTCAATCATTTCCGCATCGAAGGAAATCTGCAAATCGACATCCAAGTACACCACATTTTCTCGGATTTCAGCATGGGCATTGGTAATTTGTGCGCTAGAGGCCAGCGCGCCCTGCGCCAGCAGCAGCAGCAGCCCCCCCGCAATGAATCGCCAAACCCCGTAACGCCTAAGCCCACCCGCGCGGCCATAAAGAGCGCGGGCCGAACCTAACCCCAGCGTGCGCGGGTTAATGTTTTTCCAGCACGGCATAGAAAAACCCATCGTGACCTTGCGCCTCGGGGAATGCCTGACGGCCAAGGGCTAAATCACCCGCACACATCGGCACACCCCAAGCCACATCAAGGGGGCTTGTTTTGGCATCGGGGTGGCGAGATAAAAACGCAGCCACCTGCGCACTATTCTCCTGATCGAGCAGAGAGCAGGTGGCATACACCAAGCGACCGCCCACCCGTAAAAGCCCCCATAAGGCATCCATAATGACTCGTTGGCGCGCCACCAGCACCGGCAAATCATCCAGGCGACGCAGGCGCTTAATATCGGGATGGCGGCGAATCACCCCCGTGGCCGAGCACGGCACATCGGCCAAAATTCGATCAAACAGCACGCCATCCCACCAAAGATCGGGGGTGCCGGCATCACCCACAATCAAGCGCGCCGTAGCCCGACCCCGCTCTAGGTTCTCTTGCACCCGCGCCATGCGCAAGGTATCAATATCCACCGCCGTAACCCGACACGCTGGCTCGTGCTGCAAAATAGCCAGCGTTTTGCCGCCCGGCGCACTACAGGCATCCAGCACCTCAAGACCGTGCGTTAAAGCCAGTAAATCGACCACCCATTGCGCGGCCTCATCTTGCACCGACACCAGCCCCTCGGCAAAACCGGGTACGCGCTCCACCTCTAAGGGCTGAATTAAATTCACCCCGCGCGAGGAATAAGCCGTGGGCACCGCCTCAATAGCCGCCGCGCTTAGCGATTCAATGTAGCTTGGCCGTGAACCGGCCACCCGCAGGGTCATCGGCGGATGCGTTGCCAAGGCCGCGCCGATCTCGATCGCTTTGGCATCGCCCCAATCCTGCTGCAACAAGGCAAACAACCAATCGGGCAAGCGCGCAGCCGTGGCCATACTTGCCTTGGCGAAAGGATCCACCCCGTCATCGATTTGCCGCGCAGCACGGCGCAGCACGGCGTTTAATAACCCCGTCGCCCAAGGATGCCCCAGTTCGCGGGCCGCCTGCACCGTGGCGTTCACCGAGCGGGAGGCCTCTCGGCGCGCCCCAAGAATCCGCTCCAACCCCACCAAAATCAGCAACGAAATAATGGCCGACTTGGCCGGAATGGGGCGCTCAAGCAAACTTTCACGCCAAAAAACTAAGGCTTCATAATGCCGCAACACTTCATAGCTCATGGCTTGAACCAAGCCCCGATGCACCGGCTGTGCTTGGCTCAACACCCGAGCCAAGGCTGAATCGAGCGACAAGCCTTGCGCGGTGACCGCCAATAAAAGCTGCGCAGCCAACGCTTCAGGCGAAAGCAGCGGCAGGGATCGATAATTCACACGGGCGGGGCGATCGGGATCTGCCTTAATGCTCCGGCGATGCGGCGCACGACTCACACCCACCCCCGAGGCTCCCGCCGGGCGATCAACCCGCGAGCCGCCCTGTGCAGAACCTTGAGCAGCATCTTGAGACACCCCTTGAGCCACGCGGGTGGCGGCGCCCCAAACAGAAGCCGCGGGTGCTTTTTTCGATGAATCAGCCAAAAGAAGTACCTAATAAATGGTGATGACGCGCAAAATCGGCTGCGGATATTCGTTTGCCGCCCGCCTGCTGGCAAGCCAATACCCGCAGCCCGCCCGCTGAGGTGGCCACCACAAATCCCATCGCATCCGTGGCAACCACGGTGCCGGGTGTGGCGCTCGGGCTTTGGGGCTCAACGCAGGCAGACCAAATGCGCAGCGCCTCACCCTTAAACAGGGTAAAAGCAACCGGCCACGGATCAAATGCCCGTACCCGCCTTGCCAGCACATCGGCCGCCTCGCGCCAATCAAGCAGCCCCTCAGGCTTAGCCAATTTGGCGGCATAACAAGCCAGCGCATCATCCTGAACCTCGGGCACGAGCGTGGCGGCGATAATCTTAGGCAACGCCGTCATGAGCGCCACAGCCCCCAAATCGGCCAGCCGATCATGCAGCGTGGCCGCCGTATCCGCTTCAAAGATGGGCTCTGCTAACTGATACAGCATATCGCCGGTATCCAGCCCTTGCGCCATTTGCATAATCGTAATGCCGGTTTGCGTATCACCGGCCTCAATCGCGCGGGCAATAGGGGCCGCGCCGCGCCAGCGCGGTAGCAAGGAGGCATGAATATTAATCGCCCCAAGGCGGGGCATGGCCAAAACCGGTACGGGCAAAATCAAACCATAAGCGGCCACAATCATCACATCGGGCTTAAAAGCTGCCAAAACCTGTTGCGCCGCTGCATCACGCAAAGTTGGCGGCTGCTCAACCGGAACACCCAGCGCCAGCGCGGTTTCTTTAACCGGCGATGGCATTAATTTTTGCCCCCGCCCGGCCGGGCGATCTGGCTGGGTGTACACCGCGACCAGTTCAACGGAATCATCTTTTGCCAAGGCCTGCAATGCGGGCACGGCAAACTGCGGGGTGCCTGCATAAATCACCCGAATGCTCATAAAAAATCCTTAGCATCGAGTGCTTTTTGACGATGGGCTTTTTCTAGCTTTTTGCGAATCCGCTGCTGTTTGAGTGGCGATAAGTAATCAATAAAGAGCTTGCCATTTAAATGATCTATTTCATGCTGAATGCACACGGCCAACAACCCGCCCGTTGTCAGCTCAAATGAGGCGCCTTGCACCGATTGCGCCCGAACGGTGACCGATTCGCTGCGCATGACCTTGTCATTAATATCTGGAATCGACAGGCAGCCTTCTTCCGATTCAATTAACCCCGCACGATCAATAATGATGGGGTTAATAAACACCATGGGCGCCGCAGGCTCGGCCTCATCCGCGCAATCGGCCACAAAAAAACGCTGATGGACATCCACCTGAGTCGCGGCCAAACCCACACCGCGCGACGCATACATGGTCGACATCATTTGGTCGGTCACGCGCGCCAGATGGGCGTCAAATTGGGTTACATCGGTTGCCACGCGCCGCAACCGCTCGTCGGGGAAAAGCACAATCTCAAGTAACGACATACACAACCAAGCTCAAAATCATTAAAAAGTAACCCGCTAAATTCCGACAGGCTCCCAGCCTCGGCCACGAAGGATTTAATCAGAGGCGCCCTAGCCCAAAAGCATCATCACAAGCCCACCCAAAGGCATCGAGCCCCGTGCAGAAAACCGTGCCAAAAACTGCCCGCCCAATCCCTGCCACAGAGCCTTCGGCAATTCATCTGTGGACACCGCGCGCAAATTCTTTTACAAATAACCTGTTTTATCGCAACATTGTACGCGAGCCCAAGCTATGTACCTAGCCATGCACCTAGGCTACGCACGTGCAACTTATCTAATCATAAGGATCGTGCCCCGTCTAATGTTGCCCCCGTTTTCGGCGCAAAACCCAAGGATGTTACCCATGCGATCGTCAAAAGGACTACCTGTTCTACTATCATTATCCCTCTCTGCCGCCCTTTTGGCTGGCTGCGCCTCTGAGCGACCGCCCGTTAATTTGGCCAATTTACCCACCACGCAAGATCGTCTGCCGCTGGGTGCCACGCGCGGCCCTGTTAAAGGCACCCTCACCCCCGAAGAAACCAAAGCGCAGTTCATTTCGCTTAAAGCCAATGAATACACGGTCAAAAAAGGCGATACGCTGTGGTCTATTGCCAATCACTTTTTAAAAGATCCGTACTACTGGCCCGAGATTTGGTACGACAACCCGCAAATTCAAAACCCGCACAAAATTTATCCTGGCGATAAAATCGGCATTATGTATATCGGCGGCAAACCGCGCTTGGGCATTACGATGCGCCCGCATATCCGCTATGAAGCCCTCCCGCCGGAAATCAATGCCATTCCGCTCGATACGCTCAAACCGTTTCTCTCTTACGACCAAGTCATGAGCCAAAATGAGCTGAACACAGCTCCCTATGTGCTTGCCAATCGGGATGATGCGCTCGCCACGAGCTTGGGCGATGTGATTTATGCCCGCCCAGCGCTCACTGGCGCCAACGAAAACTATGCCATTGTGGGCAAAGGCAAAGCGTTGATTGATCCGGTATCGGGCAAGTTACTCGGGTACCGCGCCATTTATAAGGGCGAGGCGCAAATCACTCAGCGTGGCGACCCCACCACTTTGCGCATCGTTAAAAGCCAGCGTGAAATTCTGGATGGTGACCGCTTCGTGCCGATCACCAACGAGCCGTTCGATCATGCTGTCACGCCCAGCATTCCTGCCGTGCCGATTGACGCCGTTGTGATTGACATCCCTGATGCCTTAACGCAAGTGGCCACCTATCAAGTGGTGTTTATTAATGCCGGCAGCCAAAATGGCTTGGTGCCCGGCGACATGCTGCGCATCAGCAAACCTGGGCGCGTGGTGAGTGATAAATACACCGAAAACGAGAAAGAACTCAACAAAAATGCCGAACCGCAAGGCTTTGAGCTACCCAAGCCCCCCCAAGTCAAGCTGCCCGATTTCCCCATTGGTACCGCCATGGTGTTTCGCACCTATGATCGGGTAAGCTTGGCTTTGGTCGTTAACACAAAGCGGCCCATTCGCATCGGTGACTTAGCGCAAACACCTACGGCGCCACTCGATTAAGCCTCAGCCGATTCAGCCAAAAACAACGATGGGATAACACGGCCATTTTGACGAATTCCTTATTAACGCCCGACTTCGCCGAACGTCGGGCGTTGTTATTTTTAATCACCATCAATGGCATGGGGCCTAAGCGCTTGGCGCGCTTGCAGGCTGGGTTTGAGAGCCATCAAGCCGCGCTGGCCGCATCAGCGGAAGAATGGGAGCGGCTTGGCTTGCCAAGCACGCTGGCTCGCCTGCGCCCTCGGGGGGATGCGAACCGCGTGCAAAGCATGCTGGATTGGCTCGATGGCAACGCGCAAAATCAACTGATTCTCACCACCGATGCAGCCTATCCAACCCTGTTAAAAACGCTACCCGATGCCCCTGCCGCGCTATTTGGTCGCGGTGATGCGCGCTTGCTGCAAGAGCCACAGCTGGCCATCGTCGGCTCACGCAGCCCCACCGGCGGCGGGCTTGCCAACGCGCGCGCTTTTGCCCGCCACCTTTCCACCCAAGGGTTTGTTATTACAAGCGGCCTAGCGCTGGGTATTGATGCCGCCGCCCATCGGGGGGCGTTATCGGCTAATGGCGCCACCATTGCCGTGATGGGCACAGGACCCGATATGATTTACCCGCGCGAGCACTTGGCCTTAAGTGAAGACATTGTGCAATCGGGCGGGTTATTAGTGAGCGAGTGGCCACCCGGCACGATGGCACGCAAAGAGCACTTCCCGAGGCGCAATCGCTTAATTAGCGGCATGGCCGAGGGGGTATTGGTGGTTGAGGCCAGCTTGCAAAGTGGCTCACTCATAACCGCACGCCTTGCCGCCGAGCAAGGGCGCGAAGTTTTTGCAATCCCAGGCTCTATCCATAACCCGTTGAGCCGAGGCGCGCATCGCTTGATTCGCGATGGGGCAAAGCTTGTGGAAACGGGGCAAGATATTTTTGAAGAATTGGCCGCAAGCCTCGGGGCAAGGCTCCGCCTTATCACGCCAGATGAAGCGGGGGAAAATTCGGGTACAGCCCACGCAGGCGCACCCTCCGCGCTTGACCCCGAACAGCAGCAACTTTTGAACCACCTAGGCTTCGATCCCCAATCGGCTGATGCACTGATTGCACTAAGTGGATTGACCCCCGCCGAAGTTTCCTCCATCCTCCTTATGCTTGAACTAGCCGGATATGTCACCACACTACCCGGTGGGCTTTACATGCGAACGGTTTAACCCCCCCCGCGCCAACTGCTCGGCCCCGGCCTATAGCCACCCCCGTCCTGAGAGAACTCATGAAAGAAACCGTGCTTGATTTACTGATGTATTTATTCGAAAACCACATGGAAGAAGAGCCGCACATGCCGCCCGAACCCTTGCGCTTAGAGTTGCAGCAAAAATTACTTGCCGCCGGATATGACTCAGATGAAATCAGCCGTGCATTTTCTTGGCTGGATGGCGCCAGCGATTCACCGATTTTAACTGCTGCCAATCCCCCCAAGCCTAGCTCGTTTCGCGTATATACCGATGAAGAACAGGCCGTGCTTGATCTTGAGGCACGCGGTTTTTTGTTGCAGCTGGAAGAAATTGGCGTGCTGAGCAGCACCACGCGGGAAACGGTCATTGAGCGTGCGCTGGCGCTCGATCATCAAGACATGGATCTCGACGACATCAAATGGGTGGTCATGCTCGTCCTCTTTGCGCGCCCGGGTGAAGAAGCCGCTTTTGCCTGGATGGAAGAGCTTGTTTTTGCCGAAACCACCGATTTACTTCATTAATTATCCCGAAATTTGAGATCGCCCCCGTCATCATGAGCCAAACGCTAGTCATCGTCGAATCGCCCGCCAAGGCGAAAACTATTAAAAAATACCTAGGCCCCGGCTTTGAGGTGCTCGCCTCCTATGGCCATGTGCGTGACCTTATCCCCAAAGATGGCGCCGTCGATACCGTGCACGATTTTGCGATGCACTATGCGCTCATCGATAAAAATATCCGCCATGTCGATGCCATCAAAAAAGCACTCAAAGGTGCCGACACCCTCCTACTCGCAACCGATCCCGACCGCGAAGGCGAGGCCATTTCATGGCACCTGCACGAGCTTCTGGCAGAGGCGAACCTCTTAAAAAACAAAACCACCCGGCGCGTCGTGTTTTATGAAATCACCAAAAAAGCGGTTCAAGAAGCCGTCGCCAATCCGCGCGATTTATCCATCGACTTAATCAATGCCCAGCAAGCGCGGCGCGCGTTGGATTATCTGGTGGGCTTTAACCTATCGCCCCTATTGTGGAAAAAAATCAACCCCGGCCTATCAGCGGGGCGCGTACAAAGCCCCGCCTTGCGGTTAATTGTTGAGCGCGAGCAAGAAATTGAAGCCTTCAACCCGCAAGAATACTGGACCATTGCCGCCGACTGTCGTGCGGAAAAACAACCCTTTAATGCTCGGCTATTAACGCTGGATGGTAAAAAAGCCGAACAATTCACCCTAACTAATGCAGCGGACGCCACCGCCGCCCGAAGCCGGCTCCTAGCCGCCGCCAACGGATTGCTTACCGTCAGCGCGGTTGAAAAACGCGAGCGCAAACGCAACCCTGCGCCACCGTTTACCACCTCCACCTTGCAGCAAGAAGGCGTGCGCAAGTTGGGGTTGTCGGCCTCCCGCGTGATGCGCTTAGCGCAAGAGCTCTATGAAGGGGTCGATATTGGATCAGGCGCCGTGGGTTTAATCACCTATATGCGTACCGATGCCGTCACGCTCTCGCAAGATGCCATCGCCGATATTCGTCACTACATCGGCCAAAAATACGGCGCAACCTTCCTGCCCGCCAGCCCCAATCAGTACAAAACCAAATCCAAAAACGCCCAAGAAGCGCATGAGGCCATTCGCCCCACTGCCATGGACAACCACCCCGATGCCGTGCGCGCGTTTTTGAATAAAGAGCAATTCCGGCTGTATGAAATGATTTTCAAGCGAGCGGTCGCCTCCCAAATGATGCCGGCCGTGTACGATCAAGTCTCGGTCGATTTAGCTGCCGGCAGCCATCACGCGTTTCGCGCCACAGGCTCTACGCTCAAATTCGCGGGCTTTATCGCGCTCTACCGGGAAGATGAAGACGATGTGAGTGGCGATAACGATGAAGATCGCCGTCTGCCCCCACTGGCCGTGGGCGATTCGGTGGGCTTAGAAGATATCGCCGCCGATCAGCACTTCACCGAACCGCCGCCGCGCTTCACCGAAGCGAGCTTAGTCAAAACCCTAGAAGAATATGGCATTGGCCGCCCATCGACCTACGCCAGCATTATCTCCACCCTTCAGGCGCGTGAGTATGTGCTGCTCGATCAACGCCGCTTCAAGCCGACCGATATTGGCCGCGTGGTCAACGGCTTTTTAACCGAATATTTCCGCAATATTGTGGATTATGAATTTACGGCTAACCTTGAAGACGACCTCGATGCCGTCTCACGCGGCGAGCGCGATTGGGTGCCGCTCATGCGCGCTTTTTGGGATCCGTTTCACGAACGCATCACCCATACGGCGGAGAACGTTAGCCGTCAAGATGCCGCGCAAGGGCGTGAACTCGGGCTAGACCCCAAATCCGGCAAGCCCGTTTCGGTACGCTTAGGCCGGTTTGGCCCATTCGCGCAAATTGGCACCAAAGATGATGAAGATAAGCCCAAATTCGCCTCATTAAAGCGCAGCCAGAGCATCGCCACCATCACCCTAGATGAAGCCTTAGATTTGTTTCAGCTGCCGCGTCACCTCGGGCAAACGCCCGAAGGCGAGCCCATTGAAGTCGCCATTGGCCGCTTCGGCCCGTTCGTTAAATTTGGCAAGCTCTACGCCTCGCTCGGCAAAGATGACGACCCCTACACCATCGAACTGCCGCGCGCGCTCGAAGTGATCGAGGTTAAAAAACTCGCCGAAAAAAATCGCTACATCACCCAATTTGAGGGCGGCATTTCGGTGCAAAACGGTCGTTATGGGCCGTATATCACCGATGGCAAAAAGAACGCCAAAATCCCTAAAGAGAAAGAACCCGCCGCGCTCACACTAGATGAGTGCGCAGCGCTGCTCGCCGCCGCACCAGATAAAAAACCAGCACGCGGCAAAGCCGGCGCAAAAACAACGGCCAAGGCACCGGCTAAGGCCGCAGCCAAAACCAAAGCGGCAACTCCAAAAGCAGCTGCGCCCAAGGCAACCGAGCCGAAAACAACCCAGCCCAAGGCCGCCGCAACAAAAACCACCCGCGCGAAAAAACCCACCGCCGCATCACCCAGCGCCGATCCGGCAGAAATTGCACCGAAAAAAGCCCCGCGCGCGCGCAAATCGGCCACCGTGGCGCCGTCTGAAGCCGAATCATAGCGCCGATTTTGCCGCATGACCCGTCAGTTTTTACTCAAGCAAGCAAGCCACCTCATTCAGTCGGGCGGTGTTTTGGCCTACCCCACTGAGGCGGTGTTTGGCTTGGGCTGCCACCCCAGCGACGCCTGCGCGGTTAACCGAATTTTGGCGCTAAAACAGCGCGACTGGCGCAAAGGCCTGATACTCATTGCGGCCGATTTGGCGCAATTATTACCTTGGATTACGCTAACCGATCAGGCAATACAGCGCATTGGTAGCAGCTGGCCGGGGCCTGCCACCTGGATTCTGCCTGCCAGCGCCCAAACACCCGACTGGATTACCGGTGGGCGAGATGAAGTCGCGGTGCGCGTCACCGCCCACCCGATCGCCGCCGCGCTCGCGCGGTGCGCGGGCACCGCACTGGTTTCCACCAGCGCCAACCCCGCCAATCGCCCGCCCGCCCGCAGCGCACTCGCAGTACAACGCTATTTTGGCCATAAAATTGATGGCACCGTGCATGGAAGGGTGGATCACCGCGCCCACCCCACCCAGATTCGCCACGCGTTAACCGGCGCTGTGCTGCGCAGCGAGAAGCCTGTCGGACTTTAGGAATCGCAGGTTAAAATACCGCAACGTTTTTTCGCCCCATTAGAGCAATAAGTCATGGATATTTCCCGCATTCGCAACTATTTAATCGACCTGCAAGACCGCATTGTGGCAGGGTTAGAAGCCTTCGAACCCAGCGCGCGCTTCCTGCATGATGACTGGCAACGCCCCACGGGTGAGCACCTAGGTGGCATGGGGCGCGGGCGTGTGTTAGAAGGCGGTGCGGTGTTTGAGCGCGCCGGTATTAATTTCTCGCACGTCACGGGGCAAAAACTGCCCCCCTCAGCCAGTGCGCATCGCCCCGATTTGGCCGGCGGGCGGTTTGAAGCCTTGGGCGTATCGCTCGTGATTCATCCCCGCAATCCCTACGCGCCCACCTCGCACGCCAATGTGCGGTTTTTTGTGGCCGAAAAAGAAGGTGTGCCCCCCATTTGGTGGTTCGGCGGTGGGTTCGACTTAACGCCCTTCTACGGCTTCACCGAGGATGCTATTCATTGGCATAAGCAAGCGCAAGCTGCGTGCGCGCCCTTTGGTGAAAGCCTTTATCCGCACTTCAAGCAATGGTGCGATGAGTATTTTTGGCTCAAACACCGCAACGAACCCCGTGGCGTGGGTGGGTTATTTTTTGATGATTTTGGCGCCGATGGCACCGTAGAATTTGAAACGGCCTTCGCGCTGATGCGCTCGGTCGGCGATCACTACCTGCCTGCATACACGCCCCTCGTGGATAAGCGCAAAGACACGCCCTATGGTGAGCGCGAGCGTGATTTTCAATGCTATCGGCGCGGTCGGTATGTGGAGTTCAATTTGGTGTACGATCGTGGCACGCTGTTTGGACTGCAATCGGGCGGGCGCACCGAGTCGATTCTGATGTCGATGCCGCCCGATGTGCGCTGGCGCTACGACTGGGCGCCCGAACCCGATTCACCCGAAGCCGAGCTGTATCGGGAATTTTTACGCCCACGTGATTGGCTAACTGCCTAAGGCGGCATCAAGCGCCCTTCTGTATGAACCGCTCGATCCGCTTATCCGGCACAAGCCATATCAATGCAACCACTGCAAAAATAATCTGCGCAAGCCAAGTCGCATAGAACGCGACCGCAACAGCCGCTAAATACAAGAGCGGCGAGATTTTACCCTTCCAGTCACGCCCAAGGGCCGATCTAAGCGCGGAGGTTTCTCCCTGGGTAGCCATAATCGCTTGCTGCAAAATCCAATAAGCCAAGGCTGCCGCAAACAATACAAGACCGTACAGCGCCGAGGGCAAGGGTGCAAAGTGATTCTCACCCATCCAACCGGTCACAAACGGGAACAAAGACAGCCAAAAAAGCAAATGAAGATTCGCCCAAAGAATACGCCCATTCACGACCTTGCAGGTCTGCAACAGATGATGGTGGTTGTTCCAGTAAATACCCACATAAATAAAGCTGAGGATGTAGCTTAAAAATACGGGGGCAAGCGCCCAGAGCGCCGCGAATGAGGGCTCATGCGGCACCTTCATTTCTAAAACCATAATGGTGATAATGATCGCGAGGACCCCATCACTAAACGCTTCTAACCGATTACTTCCCATGTCACGCCCCAATAGGCCATACCGCCGTTTCGCCTCGTTACTTCAAACCCTGCTTGCGCATCTCAAGCGTGCTACCGCCCCAAAACCTCTATCGAACGTGGGGATTGTATCGGCATGCGCCAATCTTGGTAGCGATCTTTATCCGGCACTAACCAGCCGCGCGCGCGCAAGGTTTCCCCCTGCCAAGCGGCAAAATCCACCCCGCTGAATGCGCCAAGCGCCCGAGCGGGAATTTGCAAGGCCACGCGGCCTTCTAAGTTGACCCAAACCGTTTTTTGGGTTTGATGCACAGAAACCACACGCCCGCGCACAATTGCGGCGCCCTGCACATCCGTGGGAATGCCGCGCGCGGTGTCGATGCCCGGATCATATTCTTTACTCGACCAAATTCCGCGATGCTGTTGCCGTGCCTGGGTCTCAGTCGCGGTTAAGCAATTGGCCAGCGCCGTATTGGGCGGTATAGTCACAGCCATCGCCATGCCACTTGCCACTAAACTTTCCTGTATTGATTGGCCATCGGGCAAATACAAATAGGCAATTTTTCGGCCATATCGATCTTCGGGCTCGGCGCCATACTGCACGAGCACCCGGTTATGTGATCGAGCCAACAGGGCTTGCAAGGCTTGCTTGCTCGCATCGCCAAAGGGCTCGGCAGATGTCGGTTTTTTGTTGTTGTAAGCCGCGTGCGCTACTTCTGGCGCATCAATGCCCGCCAGCCGCACGCGCGCACCGGTCGCAAAGCGCACCGTGTCGCCATCGTCCACATAGCTTACCACCGCTGCCGTGGCGTTTTGCGGCGCGGCGCAAGCCCCCACTGATCCCGCCCACACAGGCACACTGGCGAACAAAACCATCCAAATAAAAAAAACACCCCGCCTCAAGGGGCGGAGTGTTTTTAAAAGCAAACGCATCACAGCACCCGTGGGGCTTTGATTATTTACGGCCGTAACGATTAAGGAATTTATCCACTTGTTTGGCCGTACTAGAATCCATGCGCTTGCCGGTATAAAACGGGTGGCTTGCCGATGAAATTTCGATTTTAACCAAGGGATATTCTTGGCCATCGGTCCATTTAATGGTTTCTTTGGCGCGAATAGTTGAACGGGTTAACGTTGCAAATTCAGAGGCCAAATCCTGAAACACGACAGGACGGTAGTTAGGGTGAATGTCTGGTTTCATGGGGGTACCTTGCGTAAACAATCTTGGAAAGAAATTCAATTGCCGCCCAATAAAACAGGGGTATAGCAATAGTTAGTTTTTAAGGGCGGCGATGTTACCGTAAAGCTTAGCTATCATCAACCAAAAAAACTCAAAACTTCTTTTACCCATCCGGGCGCGGTGTGCGGGCCAGCACCCAAACGGTAACCCGACGCACCCCCGCCGCCTTAAGCACCCGCGCTAACGCCGCCGCCGAGCTGCCGGTGGTCATCACGTCATCGACAATCGCTACATGCGCGGGCAAAGCCTGGCGCACGGCAAAGGCGTGACGCAAATTTTTGCGCCGAGCTGCCGCGTCTAAACCACTTTGCGGCGCGCTGGCCTTAACCCGCACCACGGCTCGCCCCATCACCGGCAAGGCAAGCGCTTTACCCAGCTTATCGGCAATTAATCGCGCTTGATTAAACCCACGAGCCTTACGGCGCTGCGGATGAATAGGCATCGGTATCAGTGCATGGGGCCAATCCGTACACGCATCGCGCGGCGCGGGGCAGGTGCGCTCAATTTGCACCATCAAAGGGTGCAATAACG
The DNA here is from genome assembly GCA_022730245.1 of Halothiobacillus neapolitanus. Taxonomy (GTDB): domain Bacteria; phylum Pseudomonadota; class Gammaproteobacteria; order Halothiobacillales; family Halothiobacillaceae; genus Halothiobacillus; species Halothiobacillus neapolitanus_A. Next base: position 14,796 of record DZCK01000005.1, on the reverse strand, counting down.
CGGGCAAAACCCAAGGCTGACGGGCAAATTTTAGCTGATGCACCAAATGCCGCGTCGCCGCATTAAAATCCAGCCCCGTTTGCGTGCGATCAAACGCGGGCGGCGTTTGCGCGCACTCGGCGCACAGCAAACCACTCATCACAACGCCAATGGCGCACTGCGGACAACGCGGCACAGTGTCAGCCGGTATCCAGCCCAAAAGGCAGGACGCGCACAAACCCGTTTCATCACGCGTGCTGGCACCGCACAAAAAGCACGGTGCGGGAATCAGCATTCGGGTTAGGTTGGCTAGAAATTTCATGCTACATTCATGAGTCCATGCTTATAGGGAAGTCATCCCATGTCTGAATTTGCACCTGTACCGCTTGACGCGGATAACGCACCGAAAATTGTCACCGCTGCCTCTTCGCGCCGCGCCGCTAAGTGGTTTAATTATGGCACCTTGGTCGCCGTTTTAATCCCCTTGCCGCTCGCGATTTTTTGGACCGGTATGTCGATGCTGATTTATGCCTTAAACAAGCATCACCCCAATCCTAAAGTAGGTTATTACACCCAAATGGCCGCCTACCGTTTTTATGGTGTGGCAGGTTCTGCGGTCGCCGTCTCGGTATTTTTCCCCGTTCATGTTGTTTACTATCTCGTGATTTGGGCTATTGCCGCCGCGATTCTGGTGCCATGGACACTGTACGATCTTTACCGCATTAACCATGACAGCTGGACGGATAGCATTATCGAGCCCCATCAGCCGTTTAATGACGAATAAATCACGCGCATTTTCATTCGACCTGACTCGCATAGACTTAATCGAGGTGCTTTTTTGACCGCATCGTCCACCCGGGAACCCCCCGCACATACGGCTATCGAGCACGCGCTCGCCTTATTTGATCGCCCCTTTAATGATTTGCTATTTGAAGCACATCAAATTCATCGGGCGCATTTTGATGCCAATGCCGTTCAAGTAAGCACCCTGCTTTCCATCAAGACGGGCGCCTGCCCTGAAGATTGCTCGTACTGCTCGCAGAGCTCGAAATACGATACCGGGCTTGAACGTGAACGGTTGCTCCCCTTAAACGAAGTGCGCGAAGCCGCGCTGCGGGCCCGCGAAACGGGCGCCACCCGATTTTGCATGGGTGCCGCTTGGCGCAACCCGACCGACAAGCAGCTGGGAAATGTTATTGATATGGTGGGCGTTGTTAAAGAACTGGGGATGGAAGCCTGCGTGACGCTCGGCATGCTAACCGCCCCGCAAGCCACCCGCCTGAAGGCCGCTGGTTTGGATTATTACAACCACAACATTGATACCTCGCCGGAGTTTTACGGTGAAGTCATCACAACACGGAACTTTCAAGATCGGCTCGATACCTTAGCGCATGTGCGCGATAGCGGCATCAATGTGTGCTCCGGCGGCATTTTAGGCATGGGCGAATCGCGCACCGATCGCGCCTCGTTTTTAGTTAGCCTTGCCAACCTGCCCCGCCCGCCAGAATCGGTGCCACTCAATATGCTGGTGCGCATCCCGGGCACACCGATGGCCGACATCCCCAGCCTCGACCCCATTGAATTTATTCGCACCGTGGCCGTGGCTCGAATTTTAATGCCCACCTCACACCTCAGGCTTTCCGCCGGGCGCGAGGGGATGAGCGAAGAAGCGCAAGCGTGGTGTTTTTTTGCGGGCGCAAATAGTATTTTTTACGGCGACAAGCTGCTGACCACCGATAACGCCAATCAAAACCATGATCGTACCTTGTTTGATAAACTCGGCATTCATCCCTTGATTCCGGCGGGCTTTACCGCTGCATCCGGCACGCACGACGACGAGGAAGAAGACTACACCAGCCCCATGGGCGGATGCGGTGGTGGAGGATGCGGTTTAACTCACCACCATAACGCCTGATGATTACCCCAAAACATCCCTTGTCTTTGATAATGGCGCTGATGCTGAGCGCTTTATTACCAGCTGCAGCGTGGGCATCGCACACACAGAGTCTCGGTGCAAGCGAAGCGCATCACGGTAGCCGCTCAGTTCCTGCTTGTGATCTGTGCCATGGGGACCAAGGCCAAGGAGAACCCCGAGCAGGCTATCCCAAACTGGCGGGGCTCGATGCAAGTTATTTACAACATCAAATGCTTTTTTATCAGCGGGGAGAGCGCCATAACAACGTAATGCAGCAATACGCGCGGTTAATGAACCAAGATCAGATTCGCGCAGTCGCTGAGTATTACTCGCAGCTGCCCGCGCCGCATCATGTGGACATTTCTGCCCGACGACCCTCGGCCCAACTGCTGACCCAAGGCAGCGTTGAACAAGGCATCCCCGCGTGCTTCAGTTGCCATGGTGTTCAAGGCGGTGGCAATTCGGATGGCATTCCCTCGATAGTAGGCCAACCTCCCGCCTACTTTATTGACCAAATGAATGCTTGGCGCACCGGCCAACGCATTGTCGAAGAAGGTGATCCGATGCAGACCATCGCTAGGAGTCTCACCCGCGATCAACTCGTCGACTTGGCGCAGCTTCTGAAATAAACAGCGACTCACGGGGATGATCTGCTGGGCGGCGACCGGTTATTGATAGCACGAAGACAAAAGCCTACCGGTGCGAATCAACCCCATCCACCCCCGCTTGCGCTACGGCGGCTGCGCGGAATAAGGCTCGGCGTTTATTCATCGTTTCTTCCCATTCACTCGCGGGGATGGAGTCGGCGACGATGCCGCCGCCCGCTTGAATGTGCAGTTCACCTTCTTTCAACACGCCGGTGCGGATGGCAATCGCGGTATCCATATTGCCATTCCACGCCCAGTAGCCCACCGCACCCGCATAAACGCCGCGTTTAACGGGTTCGATTTCATCGATAATTTCCAGCGCACGAATTTTTGGCGCGCCGCTCACCGTGCCGGCTGGGAAGGTTGCGCGCAGCACATCCATGGCGTTCAGGCCGGCTTTAAGCTGGCCGGTCACTTGGGATACGATATGCATCACATGCGAATAGCGTTCGATAATCATGCGCTCCTCAAGCTGCACAGAGCCAATTTCCGCCACCCGCCCCGTGTCGCTGCGCCCTAAATCAATCAGCATGACGTGCTCGGCGATTTCTTTGGGGTCATTCAGTAAATCTTGCTCCAGCGCCAAATCTTCGGCATGGGTTTTGCCGCGTGGACGCGTGCCCGCAATGGGGCGCACGGTGATCTCGTTATCTTCCAGCCGCGCGAGAATCTCGGGGCTGGAGCCAATCACCTGATGATCGCCGCAATCAATAAAATACATATACGGCGAGGGGTTCAGGCTGCGCAGGGCGCGATAAAGGTCAATCGGCGGCGCATCATAGGCGATGCTCATGCGCTGGCTGGGCACCACTTGCATCACGTCCCCCGCGGCAATGTAGTCGCGGATTTTTAGTACTGCCGCCTCATAACTGGCGCGGGTAAAGCTAGCTTTAAAATCATTTTCATCGATGGTGCGCGGGCGGGCAATCGGCGTGTAGCGCACCCGCTCCGTGCGCAGGCGCTCGGTGAGCGCATCCAAATGGCGCGCCCCCTGTTCGAGGGCATCGGCTTGGGCGGGGTCAACTAGGGTCACCAGCAAAAGCTGGCTGGAGAGGTTATCAACCACCACCACTTGCTCGGAGACCATCAATAAAATATCCGGCGTGCCGAGTGGATCGGGCTTAGCAGGGCGCTGGCCGAGCTTGGGTTCGATATATCGAATGGTTTCAAACGCGAAATAGCCGACCAAGCCGCCATGAAAACGCGGCATACCTTCGGGCTCGAACACGCGATACCGCGCCTTGAACGCCTCGACCCACGCCAGCGGATCGACCGCCTCGGTGGTTTCAATCAGCTCATCATCCCGGCGCACTTCGATGGTATGGCCGTAGACGCGCAGCACGGTGCGCGCCGCCAAGCCAATAATCGAATAACGCCCCCAGCGCTCACCGCCCATCACCGATTCAAACAAATAGCTATTGGGCGCATCCGCCAGCTTGCGATACACCGACAGCGGCGTGTCGTAATCGCCAAAGAGAGCACGGGTCATCGGCACGCGGTTATAGCCCGCATGGGCGAGGGTTTGAAGCTTAAGTGCGGTGGGGATAAATTCCATGACAAATTCCTGCAATATTCAATAGACGACCGCCGGCCATGAAAGCGACCGGCGGATTAATCAAACTTGATTAAAACCGCCATCGAAAGGCGTTTTTTTGCCCGCAAATCGGCTGAAAAATAGGCAAAGAACGCGGTAGGTCTATCCGCCGCATCAACCGGTGCATTTAATCGCGCCCAATCAGCAGGGGAAATTCGGCCATGGAATCAATGACCGCATCGGGGTGGTACTGGCGAATATCTTCACCGTGGTTATAGCCATAGCTCATGCAGATGATATTAAAACCCGCCGCGCGTGCGGCTTTTACATCAGAGATCGAATCGCCGATCATCAGCGCTTCAGAAGGGTGAATCTGAAACCAGCCCGCTGCGTAAATCAGCGGGGCGGGATCGGGTTTTTTCATCGGCAAAGTATCGCCCGCAATCACGGTTTCAAACTGATCGAGCAGCCCCATATCCTTGAGTAACGGCAGGGTAAAAGCGGCGGCTTTATTGGTGACGCAACCGACACGCAGCCCCAAGGATTTGACATAAGCAATACCTTCAACCACGCCGGGGAATACGCAAGAATGCTTGCCGTTGCTCACCGCGTAATGCCGCTTGAATATCGGCATGGCGCGATCAAACAGAGCGGCCTCGGGCATGCCCTGCGTATCATTGACCAAAGCGCGCTCAACCAAGCGCTCAATGCCATTGCCCACCCAATTGCGCACATCAGCCTCGGCGCGATGCGGCATGGCCAGCTCATCCAATGTCTGGTTTACGGCCACCCACAAATCCGGCACAGAATCAATTAAGGTGCCATCCAAATCGAACAACACCATTTTTGGTTTAAATTGCGCCATTATTTCTTTGCCTTCGCCTTCGATTTTGTCTCGCTTTTGCCGGCTGATTTGCCATGAACTTTAGCCAGCTCGGCACGGAACTCTGCCAGCACGCCATCGTAGCGATTTGCATCCTGGGGGTTGGCTTTACCAAACAGCGCCGAGCCTGAAACAAAAGTATCCACACCGGCTTCGGCAATTTCACGAATATTGGCTGGGGTGACGCCGCCATCAATCTCAAGACGAATATCGGTGCGGCCAGAAGCCTCGATAATTTTGCGCGCGGCGCGGGCTTTATCCAGCACATAAGGAATAAATTTCTGGCCGCCAAAACCGGGGTTAACCGACATCAAAAGAATCATGTCTACTTTTTCAATCGCATATTCAAGAATATCGAGCGGGGTGGCGGGGTTGAACACCAGGCCCGATTTGCAACCGCAATCACGAATCAGCTGCAAGCTGCGATCCACATGCTCGGATGCCTCGGGATGAAACGTAATGTAGGTGGCACCGGCTTTTGCAAAATCCGGGATAACGCGATCAACGGGCTTAACCATCAAATGCACATCAATCGGCGCGGTAACCCCATGTTTGCGCAAGGCTTCGCACACCAAAGGCCCAATCGTTAAATTCGGCACATAGTGATTATCCATCACATCAAAGTGCACCCAATCGGCGCCCGAGGCGATAACTTTATCCACCTCATCACCTAAAGCGGCAAAGTTGGCAGACAAAATACTGGGCGCAATGATGAAATCAGACATGAGGTTTACCTACAAAAAATAAAAGATCCCGATTAATGTACCCGAATTAGCCGCAAAAATTAAGCGCAAGCCGTTTTAGAACCCCCCGTGCGACAAGCCGCTTACGGGTTAATTTTCGGCGGCAGGGTATCGATTCGCGCCTCAGACAAGCGTTTTCTCACGCCCGCCAGCTGGCTTTCTGCCACAGGGCCAATTTGAATCCGATAATACTGCTTGCCGTTGACCGTTGCGGTGCGCACATCGGATACAAACCCCTGCATGGCAATTTCCGCCTTGCGCCGATTCGCCTCCGCCGCTGTGGCAAATGAGCCCGCTTGAATCCAGAAGCTACGCTCAGGAGGCCTAGACGCGGCATCACTGGCCGCATTCGGCGCAGCGGTAACCGGTAATACGGGGGGCTTTTCCACTAACGCCGGTTTGGGGGCCGGTGCCGGGGGAACGGGCGCTGGGATCACCGAGCCATTATTTTGCTGCGGTAGCAATGTGTAAAACTCAAAATCGGGCTTTTGAGGCGTTTTTTCATCGGGCTTTTTCACCGAGCGCGCATCTTGTTGGGCAGAATGCCCGCCGAGGGCGGCATCTTTTTTCCAGAGCTGCGATGCCACATAGGCCAACAAAGCAACCGCAACAATCAATAAAAGCACGATCCATTTGCTCGCCGCATTAGGCTCGTTACTGCGTCGGCGATTAACCGGCGTGCGTTTAGTTTGCGCCATGAGAACGGGTTTCCATTGGGGTGGGGATGTCCTTGAGTGTCATCGAGGCTCGGGGTTACATTTCTTGCGGCGCACTCATGCCGAGCAAGCCCAAACCATTGGCAAGCACTTGGCGGGTGGCCACAATTAAGTTAAGCCGCGCATCGCGCAGCGGCGCATCATCGGCCAGCAAAAAAGCGTGGGCATTGTAATAGCTGTGAAAATCTTGCGCCAAGTCTTTGAGATAATGCACTAACTGATGCGGCTCAAGGGTCATGGCGGCGCGCTGCACGGTATCGCTAAATTGGCTTAACCGCTTAAACAAGGCCTGTTCGTGGGGTTCGGTTAAGCGGGCATAAGCGCTGCGGCCATTTTCGGCATCATGCACGAAACCTTTAAGCGGTATCTGCCGGAACACACTACACACCCGCGCGTGCGCATATTGAATGTAATACAAGGGGTTATCGTTGGATTGGCTTTTCGCCAAATCCAAATCAAAATCTAAATGCTGCGCGGCGGCGCGCATCACATAGAAAAAGCGCGCGGCTTCATTGCCCACTTCTTCGCGCAGTTCGCGCAAGGTCACAAAGCTGCCCGAGCGGGTCGACATTTGCACCCGCTCGCCGCCGCGATACAAAATTGCGAACTGCACTAAGGAAACATCCAACTTGCCCGCATCGAACCCCAATGCGGTGAGCGCAGCCTTTACGCGCGGCACATAGCCGTGGTGATCGGCGCCCCAAATGTCGATCACGCGATCAAACCCGCGCTCGAATTTCTCCATGTGGTAGGCAATATCCGAGGCAAAATAAGTGCTTTGGCCGTTATCTCGCCGCACAACACGGTCTTTATCATCGCCAAATTCGGTGGATTTAAACCACAGCGCGCCGTTGAGCTCATACACAAAACCTGCGGCCTGCAAGCGCTCAATCGCCCGATTAATTAAGCCGCGATCTTCTAATGATTGCTCGGAATACCAGCCCTCATAATCCACACCAAACGCGTGTAAATCGTCTTTAATGTCTGCCAAAATTGCATTCAAACCCGCATTAAATACCGTTTTATAGCGGGCAGCGCCGAGCAAGTTTCGCGCGCGCTCAATCAGCGCATCAATGTATTCATCCTTATCGCCGCCCTGCGGTTCATCCGGCGGTAAATCGGCAAACACTGCCGCAACCGGTACCGCCAGCGCATCGCCCTGTGCCGCTTTAAGGCCTTGCGCGATCTCGAAAATGTAGCCTTCGGATTTGTAGCCATTGGCCGGGAAGGTGAGCGTTGCACCGCAAGCCTCAAGGTACCGCAGCCAAATACTCACGGTTAAAATATGCATCTGCCGACCGGCATCATTCACATAATATTCGCGATGCACCTCAAACCCGACCGCCGCCAGCAAATCGGCCACCACCGCACCATAAGCCGCCCCACGACCATGCCCCACATGCAGTGGCCCTGTGGGGTTGGCCGAAACAAACTCCACCTGCACCTTTTTGCCTGCACCGATTTGGCTTGTACCAAAGGTGGCACCCGCCGCCACAATCTCGTCAATCAGCGCAAATGCGGCCAGCGGATCAACAAAAAAATTCAAAAAGCCGGGGCCTGCAATTTGAATATCGAGAATACCGCTGCGCTCGGTTAACGCCGCCAGCAAGCGCTCGGCCGCCACGCGGGGCGCAACGCCCATGGGTTTGGCAATTTGCAACGCAATATTGCTGGCAAAATCGCCGTGCGTCGGGTCTTTGGCGACCGTGAGTGCGGGCACAATCGCGAGGCGCGCATCCAACACACCATCGGCTTGAAGTTGGGCAATGGCGGCATGCAGTTTTTGTTCAATTTGGGCTTTCAATTCAAAATCCAGCTAGTTAGATGTCAGCACTATTCAAAGTGGTGTGCTAGTTTATCGTGCCTTGGTTGCGGCGAGCAAAGAACTCCGCTGAATTTACCTACATTATGCCAGTGCATTGACGCATCTCACCCCGCCTTGGCACGGTGTTAATTCGCTGAACTATCGGCATAACGCACCGCAGTATTCATAAAAAAGCCTTGTCACCTGCTAAAGTACAGAAGCCTATTATTGAAAGAGTCCAACCGCACCATGACCGCACCCATTGATGATGACTTTCCTGAGCCCATGCCCCAAGACCAAGCCCGCGTTGATACGATTGCCCGCGCCATCCACACAATTCTCGGCGCGCTCGGTGAAGATACCGAGCGCGAAGGCCTGCAAAAAACCCCCCAACGCGTCGCCAAAGCCTTACTATTTTTAACTCAAGGCTTAAAAAAACCCTTAGATGAGGTCATCGGCAATGCCCTATTTGCCTCCAACAACGATGAGCTGGTGGTGGTGCGCAATATCGAGTTTTACAGCCTGTGCGAGCACCACATGCTGCCGATTATCGGCCATGTTGATATTGGCTATATACCCAATGGCCGTGTGATTGGCCTATCCAAACTCGCCCGCATTGTTGATTTATACGCGCGCCGTCTGCAAATCCAAGAAAATATGACCCAGCAAATTGCCGAGACCGTGCAGCAATCCACCGGCGCGTTAGGCGTGGCGGTGCAAGTACGCGCCGCCCACATGTGCATGGCTATGCGCGGGGTCGAAAAGGTGAACTCGGAAACCATCACCTCGATGATGCTGGGCAGCTTTCGCACCCACGCCCAAACGCGGAACGAATTTTTGCAACTCATAGGCCAAGGCCGCAAATGAGCGCACCCCGAACCTTGCTGATTACCGGCATTGGGCGGCGCATTGGCGAACAGCTGGCCGCGCATTATTTAGCGCAAGGTGATCGGGTGATTGGCAGCTATCACACCCACACCGAAGCCGTGGCGCGTCTTGAGGCGCAGGGGTTAATTGCGCTGCCCTGCGATTTAACCCAAGCGGCTGATATCGCAAGCCTTGTTACTTGCATCACACAAACAACGGCACAACTAGATGCCATTGTTCACAACGCCTCGGTGTGGTTTGATGACGCGACATGCGCGACCGATCCCGATAAAATTCACGCACTGTATGCCGTACATGTCACAGGACCCATCGCCCTCACCTTGCAACTGCACGCGGCGCTCCCCGCACAAGCACAGCGCGGACAAGCGGGGCGATTAGTGGCATTCATCACCGATGCCCAATGCCTCAGCGGTGGCAGTGCGCACGCCCATTACTTCGCCTCTAAAGCGGCCGCCGAGAGCGCGGCGCGTTCGCTGGCCAAAAAACTCAAACCCCACACCCGTGTGAACACCATCGCGCCGGGCTTGATTATGTTTCACCCGCACGACACCGTGACCGAGCGCCAGCAAAGGCTATCGCTGAATTTACTCCCCTTCGAACCCAGCCCAACCGTTATCGCCCAAACCTTAGATTACCTGCTGGCCTGCCCCGCGCTCGATGGCGCGCGCATCGTTGTGGACTGCGGCTACACGACATAAGCGCTCAAAAACAAAAAAGCCCGGCGTTACCGAGCTTTTAACGTTTAGAAGCGCAACCGGTGGCGAATTATTTAGCCGCTGGTGCCATTTTCTTGGCGTGGTGTTTTTTTACTGTGTGTTTTTTCATATGCTTTTTAACCACTTTCATCGGGTGGTGTTTAACCGCATGGTGTTTAACCACATGGTGCTTAGCCGCATGATCCATCGGCGCAGGCGTTGCCGCCATAACCGCTGTTGAGGCCAGCATCGCGCCTGCAACACAGACACCCATCACCCATTTCGTTACATTCGTGCTCATATCAATACCTTTCAAAAATAATAATTACAGACGCAAATAAATAATACGCCTTGTAACTGCGAAAAACCAGCATGAACACAAAACAACAAACACATAAAAATCAATTAGATAACAAAAAAATCACAACTTGTTTGCAAATTTGCAACATAAAACCGGCAGCGCAGCGCAGAAGAAGCGCGTTTTGCAAAAAAGCCATGCAAACCGCAATAGGGCGGGCGGAGCCTTACCAAAAAATCAAACCCACAATCGGCGCCGAACCATCGCGACCGCGCCGTAAAAGCTCACCGCAGCAAAACCTACCAAAACCAAAAGATGCAGCCCCAATTGCGTTACCGGCTGGCCAACAATCAGCGGGCGAATCACCTCGACCGCATGGGTTAAGGGCAAAAACTGCACCACCAATTGAAGCGCGGGCGGAAAACTATCCAGCGGAAAAAACACACCCGACAACATAAACATCGGCGTTACCACGAGCACAAAATAGTAGTTGAAAAAATCATAACTGCCCGCGATAGCGCTCATCATGATGGCGGGGCCTGCAAACGCCAGCCCCATCAAAAACACCACAGGCAATGCCCATAGCGCCATCACCCCGCCGGGCACTGCGCCTAAAAAGGCTGCCACAAGCAAAATGGCCGCTGCGCTAATCACGCCTTTTAATGCGGCCCAAATCACCTCGCCCAAGATGATGTCATCCACATCCATCGGGGTTGCCATCATGGCGTCATAAGTTTTTTGCGGCACCATGCGGGTGAACACCGAATACATACCCTCAAAGCTGACCGTTGTCATCGCCGAGGAAGCCACCACGCCCGAGGCCAAAAAGGTAAGATAAGGCAAGCCCCCCACCGTGCCCACCAAGTGCCCCAAGCCCAAACCCAGCCCCAAAAGATAGATGAGCGGTTCGCCAAAATTCAGCGCTATGGCCGGGCCCATTAACTTGCGCCACACTAAAAAATTTCGGGCGATTAATGCCGTGGCAATCAGCCGCATGCGGGGCAATGCCCAGATTGAACGCCTCATTCCCGCAGCCCTCGACCCGTTAAACGCAAGAAAACATCCTCCAGCCCCGCGCGCCGATGAATAATGGTCAGCCCCGTGTCCTCACCTAAAAAAGCCAACACAGCGGCGGGCGCATGGGTATACACATAAACGGCGGTGCCGTGGCGCTCGGCTTGCTGGCACATGGAGCGCAGCGTGGTAAATAGCCCATCGCTCACCGCACCGCGCAGCTCAATCACATCGCTCGCGACCAGCCGGCTAACCAGCTCTGCGGGTGCGCCTTGCTCTAAAATTTTCCCCTGATCCATCACCACAAGCTCATCACACAGGCGCTCTGCCTCTTCCATGTAATGCGTGGTGAGAATGAGCGTGACGCCCCGCGTGCGCAACTCAGCCAACCGCGCCCAAATCATGTGCCGCACCTGGGGATCAAGCCCGGTGGTGGGCTCATCGAGTACCACAATATCGGGATCATTGATGAGCGCGCGCGCAATTGTTAAACGGCGCTTCATGCCACCACTTAAGGTTTCTACCTTGGCATCGGCTTTGTGGGTAAGCTCAGAGAATGCCAGCAACTCATCCACCCGTTTTGCCACCATCGCAGGCTTTAAGCCAAAAAAGCGGGCATACATGAACAAATTTTCCCGCACCGTAAAATCGGGGTCTAAATTATCGGCCTGTGGCACCAAACCCACCCGCGCCCGAATCGCCCGTGCCGCCGCCGGCAATGATTGGCCTAGCACCATTAAGCTACCCGCATCAAAATCAGATAGCCCCATGAGCATTTTGAGCGTGGTGGTTTTGCCTGCGCCATTGGGCCCCAAAAAGCCAAAGCACTGCCCCGGTTTAATCACAAAACCAATATCATCCACGGCACGAAAATCGCCAAATTGCTTCACCAAACCCTGCGCTTGAACAACCGGGGCTTGCGCTGCGTCATCAACCTTTATTTTTTGCGTCATTGAATTGCGCTCAATTTATCTCGTTAAAAGCCCATCCATTACTTGCAACACCCGCTCGGTTGCACCGCGATTGGCCATCACCACCGCTTGGGCGCGCTGCCCCATCGTCTGCCAGCGCAAAGGCTCATCCCACGCCATTTGCACCGCCTGCGCCAGCGGGTTATCACGGTCTACCCACGCCAAGGCAGCCTCGGCATCCAGCACGGCATACACCGCCCGAAAATTCTGAACACTGCGCCCTGAAATCACGGCGCGGCCAAACACGGCAGGCTCAATCGGATTATGCCCGCCAACCGGCACGAGCGAGCCGCCCATAAACACCACCGCAATACCCGCAAAATAGCGCATGAGCTGCCCGGTTTGATCGAGCAAAACCACCTGCGTATCCGCCTTGATCGCACCGCCAGTTGCAGGCGAGAACGCACTGGCGCGCTCAGCCGTAAAGCCGCGCTGCGCTATCTCTGCCCAAATGCGCGCTGCACGCTCCGGGTGGCGCGGCGCCAAAACCAAAAGCGCCGATGGATTGCGGTTCAACAGCGTTTGATGCGCTGCCAAAACCTGCGCCTCCTCGCCTTCATGCGTGCTTGCCGCCAGCCAAACCAAGCGATGCTCAACCCGCCAAGGCGAAACCTCCGGCGGAGATAAATCAAATTTAATATTGCCGCAATCCTGCACCTCAAGCGGTGCGCCTGCCGCCAGCGCCAAAAAACGGGCTTTATCTGCCGCCGACTGGGCGCAAATCACCGCAAGCCCCGCCAGCGTTTCACGCAATAACGCGCCACCCCAGCGCTGATAGCGCGCAAACGAGCGATCCGACAACCGCGCGTTCACCACCACCATCGGCAGCATTCGCCGTGCGACCGCCCGCACCCAGTTCGGCCACAGCTCAGTTTCCATCACAATAATCAATTGGGGTTGCAGTTTGTTTAACACCCGCGTTTGCGCAAACGCATAATCGAACGGCGCATAAAAATGCGGCACGCCCAGCGCCCGCGCGGCAATAGCGCCTGTTTCAGTCGTGGTGCTTATCACAATCGGCACGGCGGGAAACCGCACCTGCATCGCCCGCACCAGCACGGCAGCCGCCCGCACCTCGCCCAAGGACACCGCATGCAACCAAATACCGCCCACAGGCAAACCAGCGGGTAAACGGCCCAATTGCGCAAACATCACCCGATGTTTTTTGGGCGCACGAACATAGCGGCGCCATGAGTCTACAAGCACCCCTGGCGATAAAATCACGAGCAAAATGGCGTATAGCCAATGGGTCATTCGTAAAAACTCCGATTAAATCTGCAAAAAACACACACTCAGCACAACTTGGTACGCGCAGCCACCGTACCGCCTGTTAAAATTACCCGATGAAAAATTCGCTTAATTTTATCCAAAAAATCGCACTGATATTAGCGACCATCCCTTTGTGGCTAATCGCTCGGCTGCCGCAAGCCGCTCGGTTAAAAATAGGCCGAACCATCAGCCAGCAAGCCGGCAAACTCATTAAAAAGCGCCGCCAGATTATGGCGCATAACTTAAGCCTCGCCTTCCCAGAGAACGGCAACGCATGGCGAGAAAAGATTATCCGACAGCACTTTGCACGTTTAGGTGAAGATGCGGCAGAGTCATTTTGGGGCTGGTATGGCAAGACAACCCTGCCACCAGAACACAGTGTCATCGGTGCCGAGCATATCGAAGCGGCGCGCGCGCGCGGGCAGGGCATTATTTTGAACGCCGGGCATTTCACCCCTGGGGATTTTGCCGTGTATCTCGTCGCACAGCATTGGCCAATCCACGCAGTCTACCGCCCCAATAACAACCCGATCATCGATGAGCTCATCAACCGTGGCCGACGCAAGCACGTGGTGCGCTTAATCGACCGTGAAAACACGCGCGGTATGATTCGCGTGCTGAGAGATGGCGGCATTCTCTGGACAGCGGCCGATCAAAGTTATCACGGCAAACAAAGCGCTTACTTGCCTTTTTTTGGCATTCGATGCACCACCAGCACAGCGATTCCCGCCTTGGCTCGCCTCAGTGGCGCCACCGTTTTACCTTTTTATGTGCGCCGTGAAGCGGGGCGATACCAAATCGTAATCCACCCCCCGCTTGAGCACCTACCCAGCGGCGATGATACGGCTGATACCGCCCGTCTGGTGGCAAAGCTAGAAGATGAAATCCGGCTCGAACCCGCCGCTTATTTATGGGGACATCGGCGGTATAAAAACCGGGCGCCAGAGCTGCCGCCCGCCTAACCGAGCCAAGTCGAAGGTGATGCGCGCAATGCGTTAATTTTCGAATGAATGGCACTCGGCTCAAACGCTGTTCTGGCTCGCTCGGCGCAGCGAGCGCCCACGGCGGCACAATAACCGGCATCGCTCATCAGCGCGGTCAATGCATGAGCAATAGCATCCGATACAGGCTCCACCAAAATACCCGCATCGCCCAATACCTCAGGCAAGCCGCCCCGGTTAGAAGCAATCACCGCGCACCCCGCCGCCATACCCTCCAGCGCGGTTCGGCCAAAGGGCTCTTCCCAAGTTGAAGGCACCACGGCGATGCGCGCCTGCTTGAACAGGGCGACAATCTCAGAGAAGGGCAAATACCCAGGCAGCATAATTTGCGGATGAACGCCGGCCAATTCTTGGGATAGCTCATCCCCGAGCGAGCGATAAGCCCCATTTTTCCCAAAATATCGAGAACCGATGATGCGCGCGCGCCAATCAGGAAAAT
>DZCK01000169.1 GCA_022730245.1 Halothiobacillus neapolitanus | reverse complement strand
CAGGGGTTATGCCCGCCTTCAATTCGGCCAGTTTTTCAAAGGGATACGGGTGCAGGCGGTGTAGATCAGGATTCATGGGCATTGATGCGTCAAAAATTTTAAGAGGGGAAGTATACGTGATGACGAATCCAGCGGCGGCAACGGGCCTGATTGAATCGATTGACCATGTGAGCGTGCTGGTGGCGGATGTGGCAGGGGCGGTGGCGTTTTATCAGGCGGTGCTCGGTTTGCCTGTGGTGGCGCGGCCCGATTTGGGCTTTGTGGGCGCGTGGTTGCGGTTAGCGAACGGGGTGGATTTGCATTTGTTGCAATTGCCGAACCCCGACCCGGTGACCGAGCGCCCAACCCACGGCGGGCGAGATCGGCATGTGGCATTGCGCGTGGCGGCAACCGAGCCTTTCGCAGTGCGCTTAACCGCGTTAAATCGGCCGTTTACCCGCTCTTATTCGGGGCGGGATGCGCTGTTTTTTCGTGATGATGATGGCAATGCTTGGGAGCTCACCGCGCGAAGCTCTGCAATGACCTGCCCCTGAGCATTGCTCAAAATCAAGGTTTCCCCTTGGATTTGAGCAGCCGTGACGTGTTCAAGCATCGCCCGGAATGCGCGATCGGGGTTATCGGGCTGAACGCAGGCCATGAGCGTGCCCGCGAGCGTGCCGAAGGTGAACCCGTTTGGTGGGTTGAACGTAAAACCACCCATCAAACGGTTGCAGCCATCGAATCCGGCCACGCGGCCAGCCATTGAAAAACTGAGCTCGGGCGGTTTGGCGCTGTTAGGTAGTGAAGCGCCGGGCAAAGACTGGAGCACCCAAGCCTGCGGCAGCGCGAGTGCGCCCACAAGCGGGGCTGCCTGCTGCAACGTGATGGCATTATTCGCCCCGCCCTGCAAGCCGCCTTCACGAACTTGCCAGTGCGCGAGCATCGTGGGTGCGCCGATTAGATCGACGCCCCGCCCCGCTTGCCAAGCCGCTTTGCCCGAAAAGGATTGCATGCCTCGGCTGCCCCAATCGCCCAAATCGAGCCGGTAGGCGTTGTTTGGTGCCAGCCACAGGGCAATGGCGCGTTCCGGTTGCGCCCCCGCAGCGGGCATTTGGCCGAAATAGCCGCCCGCCCAATCGAGCGCGATTTTGCGGGTGTGGCTATCTATTTTTGCTGTCTGCGGCGGCATCGGCGCGCAAGCACTTAGCCACAAGACAGAGATGATTAACCCGCCGAGCGCCCAAGCAATATTCTTTTTCATGGTGCGCCTCGTTACGATTTAAGGGTGGTATCGAGCCGTTGCCATAGCTGAAAATAAGCCTGCGCGGCGGGGTGACGGGGGTGTTTGAAAACCGTGGGGCTTTGGTCATCGCCCATTTGTTCAATAATCGATGCGTAGGGAATTTCCGAGGGCCAGAGTTCGGGGATTTCAAGAATTTTTTGCGCGAAAAAATCCCGATGTAAGGCGCGGCGGCGATCCACCATGGTTAAAAAGGCAGCCAGTTTGCCGGGTTTGATTTTTTCTTGCGCGAGATGCGCTTTGAGCTGAAACCAAGTGCGCTCAGAGAGGTGGGTAGGCACGAGCGGCACGAGGACCAAATCGGCGGCGCGCAGCACGTTATCGCCCAGCAGCGTGATGCCGGGCGGGGTATCAATCCAGATTTCGTCAAAATCTTCGGTGAGGCCATCCAGCACCTTGGCAATACGAAAGCCCGCATCTTTTTTTTCGGCGAGCACATGCTCCATGTCGTGATAGCGCTGGTCGGAGGGCAATACGGTGAGGTTGCGATGGGTGCTGGGGCGCAAGCCTTCGGCAACCGATTTGGCTTTCAGTAGCTGCTGAGTTTTGGGTGCTGATTCAGGCTCGGCCTGTAAATACCACGAGGCGGCGCCTTGCGGATCGAGATCCCACAGCAGCACTTTGCGCCCTTGTAAGGCGGATAAGGCGGCTAAATTAACCACGGAGGCAGTTTTGCCCACGCCGCCCTTAACGGAATAAAGCGCAATGATTTGTGCCATGATTTTGCCTGTAAATGGTGCGAATGTGTCGCCATGATACGGCATTTAGGTGTTATTTCTCGTGTATTACGTTTGGCAATAAGCTTTATTCGGTTGGCTTCTCATCGCTTTCACCCAGTTCTTTGAGTTTGCGCGTTACGGTGTTGCGCCCCCAGCCAATGAGCGCGGCGGCTTGTTGTTTGTGGCCGCCGGTAAACAGAAGCGCCGCTTGCAGCAGGGTGCGCTCAAACGCGGGGCCGGCAATGGCGAGCAGGTCTTGATCGCCTGCCGCCAATCGGGCTTCGGCCCAGCGTTTTAAATCGCCCGTCCATTGGGTGAGCAGGGCATCATCGGTCAGCGCCATGCCTTCGGGGGTGAAGCGATTTAGGTTGTCGGGCAGGTCAAGGCTGCTAATTTCATGCCCCGGTGCCATCACGGTAAGCCAACGGGCGATATTTTCCAGCTCGCGCACGTTGCCCGGCCAATTGTGTTGCGCCAAATGCGCCATGGCTTGGGGGTTGATGGTTTTGATGGGCACGCCTAGTTCTTGTGCCGCACGCCCTAAAAAATAGCGCAGAAGTTGAGGGATGTCCTCGCGCCGTTCGCGTAGGGCGGGCAGTTTTAAGCGAATGACATTCAGGCGATGAAATAAATCTTCGCGAAATTGGCCACTGGATACGCGATCTTCAAGGCGTTGATGGGTGGCCGCTACGATGCGCACATCGG
>DZCK01000046.1 GCA_022730245.1 Halothiobacillus neapolitanus | reverse complement strand
GCGGATTAGCGGCTGGGGTGCTGGAAGCCACACTGGCAAAATTTCAAGCCCCGCCCGAGCAGATTGAAGTATGGCTGGGGCCTGCCATCGGCCCCGCGTTTTTTGAGGTGGGCGAAGAGGTGCGTCATGCCTTTGTGCACAGCCACCCTGCGGATGCCGCAGGGTTTGTGCCCAGCCCCGTACCGGGCAAATATCACGCGGATTTATTTCAACTGGCGCGATTACGGCTTCAACGCGCCGGCGTTCAGGCGATCAGTGGTGGCGGGCTGTGCACTTTTAGTGATGCCTCGCGCTTATTTTCGTATCGCCGTGATCAGGGCCAAACCGGGCGAATGGCCACACTCATTTGGCGATCATAAGCCTGTCCAGCCACCCCAGCACACGGATGAGGCATAATGCCAATTCGCACCGTGGTTCAGGGAGATTAAAATGCAAAACAACTGGTTGATTTTAACGTTAGTCGGCGAGGATCGGCCGGGCATTGTGGCCAATGTCACCCGCGTACTATTCGCCGTAGGAGCCGAATTGGGTGAGGCGGCGATGATGCGTCTAGGCAATCAATTTGCCATCATGATGATGGTGCGCAGCGCAGGATCCCCCGAAGATGTCATAGGCTTACTTGAATCAACCCGCATGGCGTTCGATCTTAAACTGCATGTGGATGAAACCGATGCCACCTTACACCAAGCGCGCGAGCCCGATGTGCTGGTTACCGTGCATGGGGCGGATCGTACCGGCATCGTGGCGGAAGTGACCGCAGCGCTGGTTGAATCGGGCTTTAATATTCTAGATTTACGCTCCGATGTGGGCGGCACCATGGCAGCGCCCATTTATATTATGCAAATCGAAGGCGAAGCCCGCCAAGGCATTGATGCCATCGAAACGGCCATAGCGGCACTCGGCGCCAAAGGGCTTTCCGTGCGGATCACTCCGCTGGATACGGTACGGGGTTAAACGTGGCGCTTTTAGACATCATTACCTACCCCGATGAACGCTTAAAAACTGGCTGCGAACCCGTTGAAACCTTTGATTTAGCGCTGCAATCGTTTATCGACCACCTCATCGAAACCTGTACCCAAGGGCCGGGCGCGGTGGGTATTGCCGCGCCGCAAGTGGGCATTTTGCAGCGGATTTGCATTGTTGATGCCACGCGCGCGCGGCGTCCGGTTGATAACCACGGTCATCTAGTTTTAATCAACCCTGAAATTACCAGTTGGGATGGCTTTGCCGTTGGTCGAGAAGGCTGCCTTTCGGTGCCCGATTACACCGGCAAAGTCATTCGGGCTGAGAAAATCGAGCTCAAAGCGCAAGATCGTTTTGGCGCCCCTTGCACCTTCACCATGACCGGGTTTGAAGCACGCATTGCCCAGCACGAGGTCGATCACCTCGATGGGATTTTATTTCTCGATCGGTTAGTGAGTCGTCACGCCGATTTGCAGCGGCGCACCCCCGCTTAAGCTGATGCGCGTTGTAAAAAAACCGACATAAAACCAACATTCTCGTGTCACTCAAATGAGGCATAAACGTCACAGGTTTTTTACCGGAGTGATTACCTCATGCCCCATGCCACCGCCCCGCATACCCGCCCCGCCTTAGCCTACCGCAGCGTGTTTATCTCAGACGTGCACTTAGGCACCAAAGATGCGCGGGCTGAATATTTACTGGATTTTTTGGCGCACATTGATTGCGAGTATTTGTTTCTGGATGGCGATATTTTCGACATCTGGAAAATGAAAACCAGCCGCTGGCACTGGCCCCTGCTAAACACCCAACTGCTGCAACGTGTGATGGAGTTAGCCACTGCGGGCATCAAGGTCATTTACGTACCGGGCAATCACGATGAGTTTTTCCGTGATTATCTCGGTTCAGAGTTGGGGGGCGTACAAATTCACCGTGAATACCGGCACACGCTAGCCGATGGACGCAAGGCTTTGATTTTGCATGGCGATGAGTTTGATGGTGTGGTTCGTCATAGCCGTTTGCTTAAATGGGTAGGCAACGCCGGCTATGAAGCGCTGATGGCCTTAAACCGTGTCAGCACCCGCATCCGGCGCGTGCTGGGCAAAGGCTATTGGTCGCTATCGCTGGCGATTAAAAACCAAGTCCCCAATGCGCGGGTTTATATCGAAAAATTTGAAGAAGCCGCGCTGCGCCATGCCCACGAGCAAGGCGTTGATGTCATTGTGTGCGGCCATATTCATCATGCCAACCTGCGTGAAGTGGGTGGCATAACCTATGCCAATGCGGGTGATTGGGTCGAACACTGCACGGCGATTGTCGAGCAAAAAAATGGCCAACTCGAACTCATTCACTGGGCGAAAGAAAGCGCGCACCGTCTCGATGGGCGAAAATCGAACGAGCTGCCCACCCGCGATGGTCCGATTTTAGCGGCACCCAATACAAATAAGGCGCAACCCGTCAACGCAAAAACAGCGCACTCATAAATTTCAACCAAAAAAAACGCCTGCACTCATCATGAGGCAGGCGCTTTGAATAAAACGCGTCAATTAAACGGCAGGGCGATCACGCAAGGCTTTAACCCAACCTTCCATTGCCATTGTGGCAACGGGCATCGGTGGCTCCATAAAGTTCACCACAAAATGGTCTGCGAACTCAGTCACACCAATCGAGCGGGGGCGCACCGCCATCACGCGCGGGTTTTGGGGCAGCTTGATGCCAAAGCAGAAAATAATATTCTGCGCGGCGATAATTTCTTCAGCCACCTCGCCCACGGGCAGACTTTTAGTGTGCGCGTAATGATCGAACACGGCGATAAACGCAACGCTGGGATGCGCATCAATGTCGGCCTTCAGGCGGGCGATTAAATCGCTGGCGCAGGTGGCTGTGGTTTGTGTTTTGGGAATTTCAATCTCAAAAATCGGATATTTATCATCAAAATGCGTCTTTTGCATCGGATCGGCCTCTTGCTAAGCGGTTAGTTTATGCGGCATCAAGGATTGTAATGACTATACCCAAATAATACTAGACCAAATTACTCTGAGTTATTACCCAATAAATCTTACGGTTTATTCTTGAATTTATGTCAATCGCCTTCATAACGTTTGGCATGAATCGAGCTTAACCCGAGCCATTACCCGCAATTTTATGAGGATGTATTCATCATGAGAATGGACAAATTAACCGCCAAGTTTCAAATGGCTTTGGCCGATGCGCAGTCTCTCGCGGTGGGGCGTGATCATCAATTTATCGAACCGGTGCATTTATTTACGGCACTGCTCGATCAAGAAGGCGGCACCGTACGGCATTTGCTCGCCCAGTCAGATGTCAACACCGGCTTGCTGCGCTCGCAATTGGGTGAAATGATCGATCATCTGCCTTCGGTTTCGGGCGCGCAAGCCGGTGATGTGCATGTTTCCAACGACTTATCCCGCCTGCTGAATGTGACCGATAAACTGGCTCAGCAACGCAAAGATCAATTTATTTCCAGTGAGCTCTTTGTACTGGCCGCCGTTGAAGATAAAAGTGCGCTGGGTGAGCTGCTGCGCAAAGCGGGTGCCAGCAAAGGCGCGCTCACCAAAGCGGTTGATACGCTGCGCGGGGGGCAATCGGTTAACGATGCCAATGCCGAGGAATCTCGCCAAGCGCTTGAAAAATATAGCATTGATCTGACCGCGCGCGCCGAGGCGGGCAAGCTTGATCCGGTGATTGGTCGTGATGAAGAAATTCGTCGTGCCATTCAGGTTTTACAGCGCCGCACCAAAAACAACCCTGTACTGATTGGCGAACCCGGCGTGGGCAAAACCGCGATTGTTGAAGGCTTGGCGCAGCGTATCGTGAATGGTGAAGTGCCGGAAAATCTTAAAAACAAACGCGTTTTATCCCTCGATATGGGCGCGCTCTTGGCGGGCGCGAAGTTTCGGGGTGATTTTGAAGAGCGTTTGAAGGGCGTATTAAACGATGTGGCCAAGCAAGAAGGTCGCATTATTTTATTCATCGATGAAATTCACACCATGGTCGGCGCCGGTAAAGGGGACGGGGCGATGGATGCAGGCAATATGCTCAAACCTGCCTTGGCGCGCGGCGAGTTGCATTGCATTGGCGCAACCACCCTGGATGAATATCGCCAATACATCGAAAAAGATGCCGCGCTTGAACGGCGCTTTCAAAAAGTGCTGGTCGATGAGCCCAGTGTGGCCGATACGATTGCCATTTTGCGCGGGCTAAAAGAGCGCTATGAAGTGCACCACGGCATTGAAATCACCGATCCGGCCATTGTGGCAGCAGCGACGTTATCGCACCGCTATATCACCGATCGGCAATTACCCGATAAAGCCATTGATTTAATCGATGAGGCCGGTTCGCGCCTGCGCATGGAAATCGATTCCAAACCCGAGGAAATGGATCGGCTGGAGCGGCGTTTGATTCAGCTTAAAATCGAACAGGTGGCACTCAAAAAAGAATCGGATGAAGCCAGTCGCAAGCGCTTAAGTGATTTGGAAGAACAAATCGAGCGCTTATCGCGCGAATACAGCGAACTCGAGGAAATTTGGAAGGCCGAAAAACTCATGGTTGAAGGCAGTGCGAAGGTGAAAGAGCAGCTCGATCAAGCGCGTATCGACTTTGAAACCGCTCGGCGCGCCAGTGATTTGGGGCGCATGTCCGAATTGCAATATGGCCGAATTCCTGAGTTAGAACGACAACTGCAACAAGCGCAATCGGCAGAAAAATCGGAAGCCACCCCCCGCTTGCTGCGAAACAAAGTGGGCGAGGAAGAAATTGCAGAAGTGGTGGCGCGCGCCACGGGCATTCCTGTGGCCAAAATGCTCGAAGGCGAAAAAGATAAACTCTTGCGCATGGAAGAAGCACTGGCTTCGCGCGTAGTAGGCCAAGCCGAGGCAGTGAAAGCCGTTGCTGATGCGATTCGTCGTTCGCGAGCGGGCTTATCAGACCCCAGTCGGCCAAACGGTTCGTTTTTATTTCTTGGCCCCACCGGCGTCGGTAAAACCGAGCTCACCAAAGCACTGGCCGCCTTTTTGTTCGATAGCGAAGAGGCCATGGTGCGCATTGATATGAGTGAGTTCATGGAAAAACACTCGGTTGCCCGCTTAATCGGCGCGCCACCGGGTTATGTTGGCTACGAAGAAGGCGGGTATTTAACCGAACTCGTGCGGCGTAAACCGTACAGTGTGATTTTGTTAGATGAGGTCGAAAAAGCGCATCCCGATGTGTTCAATGTGCTTTTGCAAGTGCTGGACGATGGCCGCTTAACCGATGGCCAGGGGCGCACGGTCGATTTTCGTAACACGGTGATCGTGATGACCTCGAATTTAGGCTCGCATCGTATTCAAGAAATGGCCGACTCAAATGATTACGATGCCATGAAGGCAGCCGTTATGGCAGTTGTGGGTGGGCATTTTAGACCAGAGTTTATTAACCGTATTGATGAAGTGGTGGTATTCCATCCCTTGGGACGTGCGCAAATTCGCAAAATTGTGGATATTCAAATCGACTCACTACGGCATCGGCTGGCCGAGCGCGAATTGCACCTGAATTTAACCATCGAAGCGCTCGATTTACTCGGTGAAGCGGGGTTTGATCCCGTATATGGCGCCCGCCCACTCAAGCGAGCCATTCAGCAAAAGCTTGAAAACACACTCGCTCAAGCAATCTTGAAAGGGGTTTATTTGCCGGGCGCAACCATTCACGTTGATGCCGAGGGCGAGCAACTCGTCTTAGGCTAAGGCACCAAACCCACTACCGCCCCCTAAGCCCGCCCAGTGAGGCGGGCTTTTTACCGCACCCCAGCCAGGTTTTTGCTTAAATTTCTGGCAAAATTAAGCCGCTTATCATTCGCACCCAATCTTAAGGAATCGCTGTGACCGACTACCGCCAAAACTTCATTCAATTTGCACTCGACCACGATGCGCTTAAATTTGGCCAATTCACCCTAAAATCTGGGCGCATCAGCCCATATTTCTTTAATGCGGGCGCGTTTTCAACCGGCGCTGCCTTGGGCGCCATTGGCGCATTTTACGCCGATGCCATCATTGCCTCAGGGCTTGAGTTTGATGTGCTATTCGGGCCTGCCTACAAAGGCATCCCGCTGGCCGCCGCAACCAGCATCGCATTGGCCCAGAAAACAGGCCATGCGATTCCCTGGGTATTTAACCGCAAAGAAGCAAAAGATCATGGCGAGGGCGGCAGCTTGGTCGGCTCACCCCTACGTGGGCGAGTGCTGATTATTGATGATGTCATTACTGCGGGCACCGCGATTCGCGAATCATTAGGCTTAATTGATGCGGCGGGCGCAAAAGCGGTCGGCGTGACCGTCATGATGGATCGCCAAGAGCGCGGCCAAACGGCGCTCTCGGCCATTGGCGAATTACAACGCGATTACGGCTTGGCCGTTATCACCATTGCCTGCCTGGATGATTTAATTACCTATTGCGACGAGAATTCAGGCTTATCTCAGGCGCGTGACCGCATGAGCGCCTACCGCGCGCACTATGGCACCTCAACCTAAAGCCTCTCATCAATACGCGCTTTGACAACGGCCAAAGCCGTATAAGCGCCCATAAAAAAACCCCGCATAAAAGCGGGGTTTTGCGATCGGGCAATCAGTTAAGCGGCAACTGATAACGCTTTAATGCGTTTAACTAAAGTTGACTTACGGCGCGCTGCCGTATTTTTAGCCAAAATGCCTTTGTTAACCATGCCATCAATGATGGGTTGCGCGCCTTGGTAAGCGGCTTTAGCCTGCTCAACGCTGCCGGTAGCGATGGCTTTAAGCACTTTTTTGTATTCGGTACGAACACGGGTACGTAATGCCATGTTGCGCTGACGGGCTTGTTCCGCCTGACGAACGCGCTTTTTAGCTTGTGCGGTATTTGCCACGGATCAAACTCCTAAAATCGTGTATTAAATAAATCGTGTTTGGTTGAATCATTTTCAAGGCGCGTGATTTTGCCACGCGCCACGTAAATGTCAAGTTTAATCGAAAAGCCCAACCTTAAATGGGCTGACAGACCGGGCAAAAATAGGTCGCCCGCTGCGCCTGAACGCAACGCACAATGGGCGTCCCACAGTGCGGGCAAGGGGCGCCACCTCGATCGTACACCGCCAAGGTTTGCTTAAAATACCCGGGCTGGCCATCTTCCCGCACAAAATCACGCAACGTGGTGCCCCCTTGCTCAATCGCCCGCGTTAACACATCTTTAATGACAGCAACCAGCCGAGCCACTTCGGCAGGGCTTAAAGAATTTGCCGGCCGCAACGGATGAATGTGCGCCAAAAATCCTGCTTCATTCGCGTAGATATTGCCCACACCCACCACGATGGCGGCATTCATCAACAAGGGCTTAATGGGCGTTTTCCGCCCGCGCAATTGCGCACTCAGATAATCGGCTGAAAAATCGGCCATTAAAGGCTCAGGCCCTAACCCCTGCAATCGCGCATGCGGCAGGGCCGTATGATCGGTGAGCAGCGCGCCAAACCGTCGCGGATCGTGATACCGCAAGGTGTTGCCGTTCTCAAACGTAATTTCAACATGATCGTGCTTTTTCTTTGGTGTGCTCGGCGCCACCAGTCGCAAACTGCCCGACATGCCTAAGTGAATTAATAATCGCTCATCGTTTTCAAAACGCAGCAGTAGGTATTTTGAGCGCCGCTCAACGGCTTCAATGCGGCGGTTCGCCAGCCATTGCGGCAAATCATCGCGCACAGGCCAGCGCAACCTCGGATCGTAAACAACCGCCTTGCTAATGCACTGCCCCAGCACATGCGGTTCAATACCCCGACGCGTTGTTTCTACTTCAGGCAATTCAGGCATAAGCTAAACCTTGCCAAAACAAAAAGCCCGCCCAAAACAAATTGAGCAGGCATTCAAAGCATCTCAGTTTTGACCCTGCACAACACAGAGTCAAAAGGAAATTATTTGATTTTGGCTTCTTTATAAATAACATGCTGGCGAACAACGGGATCGAATTTCTTCAATTCCAGCTTTTCAGGCATGGTGCGCTTATTTTTGGTCGTGGTGTAGAAATGACCAGTGCCCGCGCTTGATACGAGTTTAATTTTATCACGCATGATGATTACCCTTCATCGGCAGGCAAAACAACGCCCGCCGAATACAATTCAAGTTAATAAAGTACAAATTAAAACTTTTCACCGCGCGCGCGCAGATCAGCCAATACGACATCAATACCCAGTTTATCAATGGTACGGATGGCGTTAGTTGATACGCGCAGGCTAACAAAACGGCCTTCACTTTCTACCCAAAACCGCTTGTGTTGCAGGTTAGGCAGGAAGCGACGACGGGTTTTGTTGTTCGCATGCGATACGTTGTTGCCAACGGCAGGACGTTTGCCGGTGACTTGGCAGACTCTGGCCATGGGATTCTCCTAAAAATCGGACGCTCAATAGCATTCAAAGGCGCGAGATACTAGCGGAATTTTAGACCGCTGACAAGCAGTGCTTTGCACCAAATGGTAAGTTTTCGTATTTTGAATAAATTGCGGGCAAAAAAGAGCCGGTGCAAGCACCGGCAACTAGAACCACCAAAGGAAATCAGCAATTAACAACATTAGAATACACTAATACACTAACAATGCAAACACCTCGAAAAGATAAAAGCACCCCACGACATAACTTGGCCATAACTTGGCCATGACTCGGCCATCACTTGCCTTGCACCTAACCCCATGCTTTGATGCCAATATGAATACCGCAACCAACCCGCAGCCCCATCTTGCCCTAAAAGCCCAAATCCGCCAGCACGCATTGGAATGCGTGATGTGTGGTATTTGCGTGCCCCATTGCCCCACCTTTGCGCTGACCCTTAACGAAGCCGATGGCCCACGCGGTCGCATTAGCCTAGCCTTGGGGTTAAGCGAAGGCCGGCTGGCCGCTACGCCCGATGTGGTTGCCCATTTAGATGGCTGTTTAACCTGCCGCGCCTGTGAATCGGTGTGCCCCTCGCTGGTGCAATATGGCGCGATTATCGATAAAACCCGTGCGGCACTGGTCACCCACGATTGCGTAGAGCCTGCTCAAACCGCCACGCCCTTGGCCGCAGAACCGCGTTGGCGCTGGCTGCGCGACCACCTTCTAAGCCAGCGACAAAGCTTTGGGCGCGTGTGGTCGCTGCTGCGCTTTTTTGAAAAAATCCACTTACTGAGTCCTATACGGCGATGGGGCGGGCGCATGGCACACACGCTGCCGCCGCAGCTGTCCGCCCGCTTTCGCACACCCCGCCCACAAGCGCCCATCCAAGCATCATCGATGCGGGTTGGATTGTTTATTGGCTGCACCGGCGAATCCCTCGGCAGTGATGCGGTGCGTGCGAGCTTACGGGTACTAAATGCTTTGGGCTACACGGTTGACTTGCCGCGCGATCAAGTATGCTGCGGCGCGATGCACCAACATGGCGGTGATTTAACCCGAGCAGATCAACTGCGTGCCGAAAATCGGCGTATTTTTAGCCCCCCCGATCGCACGGCTATTCTCGTGATTGGGACTGCGTGTACCGGTGAGTTGGTGCGTGAAACTTGGGGCGTACCGGTGTTTGAGATCACCGAATTTTTGGCGAATATTCCTGACGCGCAGTGGCCAAAGCTCACCCCGAATCCGGCTAGGGTGGCCATTCATCTGCCCTGCAGTCAAATCCGTGTACTGAAAAACGCAACCAGCACCGAGCGGTTATTGCGTAAAATTCCCGCCCTTAATCTGGTGCCACTCACCGGCAACGACTCCTGTTGCGGCGCGGCGGGCATGCAGGTACTCATGCATCCCGAGCAGGCCGATGCTTTGCGCGCACCAAAGATTTTTGAACTCAGTGCCTTGAAACCCGATTTTGTGGTTTCTGCCAATATCGGCTGCGCGATGCATCTGGCAACAGGGCTTGGGAAACCCGTGCTGCACCCGGTGGAATTGGTGGCAATGAGTTGCGCTGGGGCTTAATTTTTATGCCCGAACCTCAAAATCATAGGTAATCTCGACTTTGTCTTTCAGCATGGCGGAGACAGAACAGTATTTTTCGGCCGAGAGCTTAACTGCGCGCTCGACTTGCTTGGCATCGAGCCCCGTGCCTTTCACCACATAATGCAGGTGAATTTTAGTGAACACCTTGGGCGCGGCAACGTCACTGCGGTCGGCATCCAGCTCAATCCAGCAATCCTCGACCGGCTGACGCTGCTTACCCAAAATAACCATGACATCAATCGCGGTGCAGCCGCCTAACCCCATCAGCACCATTTCCATCGGCCGCACACCGAGATTACGCCCGCCAATATCGGGCGCGCCGTCGATCATAACGCCATGACCACTATCAGACTCTGCCATGAAGGCCATGCCTTCAACCCATTTTACGCGTGCTTTCATGGTGCTACACCTCAGCCGTTGTCATTTCAAATAAATCCCGCAAGGCAAGACCTGGATCAGGCGCACGCATAAAAGCTTCGCCTACGAGAAAAGCATGAACGTGGTGATCGCGCATCAGCCGGGCATCCGCCGAGGTGAGAATGCCGCTTTCGGTCACCACTAAAATATCCGCCGCAATGCGCGGCAGTAAATCGAGCGTGGTGTTTAAGCTCACCTCGAAGTTACGCAAATCGCGGTTATTGATACCAACTAGGTTGATGCCCAGCGCCAAAGCGCGCTCAAGCTCGCTGCCATCGTGCACCTCGACCAATACATCCATGCCCCACTCGGTAGCGAGTTGGTGCAGTTCAGCCATTTTTTGATCGGTGAGCGCGGCGGCAATCAGCAAAATGCAATCGGCGGCCAGCGCGCGCGCCTCAACCACTTGATAGGCATCCACCATGAAATCTTTGCGCAATACGGGCAATGAACAAGCCGCCCGCGCCGCAATGAGATAATCCTCATGGCCTTGAAAGAAATCGTGATCGGTGAGCACCGATAAGCACGCCGCCCCGCCCCGCTCATATTGCGCGGCAATTTCGGCCGGGTAGAACGGTTCGCGCAGCACGCCGCGACTCGGTGACGCCTGTTTCACTTCTGCGATGACGGCTGCTTGGCCTGTGGCAATTTTGGCACGCAGGGCATTCACAAACCCGCGCGGCGCATCGGCTGCGGCAGCCGTGCGCGCTAACGCATCAAGTGATTGCCGCGCGCGGCGTTCGGCCACTTCATCAAATTTGCGGGCGATGATTTTTTTTAAGATGTCGGGGGTATCGTTCATGCCACGCCTTGAGATTGTTGCTGAGTTTTTTGAATGAGCGCATCGAGTTTGGCTAAGGCTGCCCCCGATTGCAGAATTTCTTGCGCGCGCACAACGCCTTCGGCCAATGTAGCCGTTAAATCGGCGGCATAAATGGCGGCACCCGCATTCAGCGCGAGCATGTCGGATGGCGCGCCCGCTTGCCCCCCGAGCGCCGAGCGCACCAAGGCAACGCTTTGATCGGGGCCGGCAACCACCATGGCGGCCAGCGGCTGGCGCGCAATACCAAACTGCTCGGGCGTTATTTGGTAGCGGCGAATCTGGCCGTGGCACAACTCGGCCACTTCGGTAGCTTCAGCGAGGCTGATTTCATCCAAACCATCATGGCTGTGCACCACCAGCACATGCTTGGCGCCCAATTGTTGCATCACCTGCGCCAGCGGCTCTACCCAGTATTCGGCATAAACCCCCAACACCATGGCTGGGGCATTGGCCGGATTGGTGAGCGGTCCTAACACATTAAATAAAGTGCGCACACCCAGTTCTTTGCGCGGCAAGGCGGCATGGCGCATCGAGCCGTGGTGCTTGGGTGCGAACATAAAGCCCACGCCCAATTCACGCACGCAATCGGCAACGGCGGCGGCGGAAATATCGAGCGCCACGCCGGCAGCTTCGAGCATATCAGCACTGCCTGATTTGCTGGTAATCGACCGATTACCGTGTTTGGCCACATGGCCACCGGCGGCCGCCACCACGAAACCCGCCGCAGTCGAGACATTAAATAGCGCCGAGCCATCGCCGCCAGTGCCGACAATATCCACCAAATTAGGCGCATCAACGCACACACCGATCGCCAGCTCGCGCATCAC
Organism: Halothiobacillus neapolitanus; assembly: GCA_022730245.1. Lineage (GTDB taxonomy): Bacteria > Pseudomonadota > Gammaproteobacteria > Halothiobacillales > Halothiobacillaceae > Halothiobacillus > Halothiobacillus neapolitanus_A. The sequence continues at coordinate 799 of DZCK01000046.1, read as the reverse complement.
TTCCGCCGCAGCGGTTATTTCATCGACCGTTTCGCCCTTCATGCGCAGCGCGATCATAAATCCCGCCACCTGAACCGGGGTTGCCCCACCCGACATAATTTGGCGCATCACGGCGCGCATATCATCGCGGGCTAAAGAATGGCGATCGACGACGCGCGCAATGGCTTGGCTAATATCCATAAAGTTTCTTTTCATGTTGAGATTTTAAAGGCGTGCTGCGAGGAAAATAGCATGCTCGTAGGGCTTTCTGCCACAAATCCGCGCACATTCCGCTGAGCGAGTGCATTATACTAATCGCCATTTTATCTGTCCGAGATCGGCTTTTATGACGCTTGCACCAAACATTCCGCCCGATTTATCGACTTTTCAGGGGCTCATTCTTGCGCTCTCACATTATTGGGCGAATCACGGTTGCGCGGTGCTGCAACCCTTAGATATGGAAGTTGGCGCGGGCACGTTTCACCCCTCCACCTTCCTGCGCGCTATCGGACCCGAGCCGTGGAGCGCGGCCTATGTGCAGCCCTCGCGCCGCCCCACCGATGGCCGCTATGGCGAAAACCCCAACCGCTTGCAGCACTACTACCAGTTCCAGGTGGTGATGAAACCCTCGCCGCTGGAGATTCAGGAGCTATACCTTGGCTCGCTGCGTATGCTCGGCTTCGACCCGCTGACCCACGACATTCGTTTTGTCGAAGACAACTGGGAATCGCCCACCCTCGGCGCGTGGGGCTTGGGCTGGGAAGTCTGGCTGAACGGCATGGAAGTGACCCAGTTCACCTATTTCCAGCAGGTCGGCGGC
>DZCK01000045.1 GCA_022730245.1 Halothiobacillus neapolitanus | reverse complement strand
CTAGGCCTATATAACAAGGCACGCGGCTTTATGAATCAACTCAGTGCGAGCCACTTTGCAATTTTTCCATAATGGCGAACACAAGCCCAGAGAACAAAAATGTAATGTGAATACCAATTAAGAAGTACAAATGCCGATCAGTTAAGGCATCCACATTCATAAAGGCTTTCAGCAATTCAATTCCTGAAATAGCAACCATTGAGCCGATCAATTTAATTTTAAGATCACTAAAACCAATAGAGCCCATCCAGTCGGGGCGATCGGCATGGCTGTGCAAATCATCCATTTTGGATACGAAGTTTTCATAGCCAGAAAACATAATAATAATCAGTAAATTCATGAGCAAAGACACATCAACGAGCGTTAAAACGCCCACAATAATTTGCCCCTCATCCATACTCGAAAAGTGGCTCAGCAAATGCCACACTTCTTTGCCAAACTTCATGAGCAAAATGCCCATAGCAACCACAAGACCCAAATAAATAGGCGCCATTAACCAGCGGCTGGCAAAGATAAAATGCTCAAACCCACTTTCAATATGTTTGAACATACTCCGCTGCGCGGGAACCGGATCATTAACCATAAAAAAACCTCCAAAGAAAAACTAATGACATGATGTTGGCGCCATCATACCACTCCCGCTCGATTCACACCCGCCTGCGCTGTTGCAAATACTGAGGGGCAACCGCTTCCAGCCGCGTGGGCTGGCGCGGGCAGCCAGCCGAACACACGCTGGGCGTTTGCAGTGATGCATAATTATCTCGGGTAAACGGCTTGCCCGGTACCAACTCTAACACCCGAGCTTGCACGCGGGATGCCCAATCGGGCAACCCTAAAATCAATCTCGGCTGCCCTGCGGTTTGTGCCGCATAAGCGACCAACTCACGCAGACGATAATCAGCAGGCCCGCAAAGCTCGATGCGTTGGCCAATACGCGCGGGCGTATCTAAGGCAGACATAAATTGCGCCACCACATCGCCTACGAACACCGGGGCGAATAGCGCATCGGCACAGGCCAGCGGAAATACCCCCGGCATGAGCGCGGCTAATTGCACAAAACGGTTCAAAAATGAATCGTGCGGCCCAAAAATCACCGAGGGGCGAAAGCTTGTCACGCCGATGCCGTTCTGCTCACCGAACGTATGCGCCCAATCTTCGGCACGTCCTTTACTTCGCAAATAAAAACTCCGCCCATTCACGGCATCGGCGCCTAATGCGCTCATGTGTAAATAACGTGATACGCCTGCCGTACTCGCCGCTGCCAGTGCCGTTTGCGTGAACGTGACATGCGCCTGCTCAAATCCAACCCCATTGTGTTTCTGCTCGTTGAGAATGCCCACCAGGTTAATCAACACCGAATGATCGGCCATCAATTCAGCCCAAGATGACGATGCACGCACGGTGGCCATATCCGAAGCGGCTTGCCCCCTATCGATTAACCGAACACCAGGGTTTAGCGCCAAATCTCGGTGACGATGAACATGTCGGCTCGGTATTGTGACGCAATACCCCGCTTGACTCAGTGCGCCCGCTAAAGCGCGGCCAACAAAACCAGTGCCGCCGAGCAACATGATTTTTTTCGCACCAAAAGATGGCTGTCTGACTTGCATCTCAAACTCCCTATCAAAAATTTTAATTTGGCGAAATCGTGGCCACATGCCGCGATATACTTAAAGCAACACAATCAAAAACAGTGCCGCACCCTAGCAGCCTGTCGGACTTTAGGAATCGGTGCGAAAATTTAGCTGGGCGAGGGTCTGTTTTACCGATTTTGCAGGGTAATAGCCGGTTCTATTGCCCAAAAAAGCGGTGAAATAGGCACCGTTCAGATGAATTTGCAGCCGATTTCCCTAAAGTCCGACAGGCTGCTAGTTAAACTCACCCAATCAGAGCACCGCGCTCCTTTTATAGGATGTAAACCGCATGAATTCCAACACCCCACGCACAAGCGTAGACACCCTGATTGTTGGTGCGGGCATAACCGGCCTATCCGCAGGGTACCATCTGACCAAACAAGGCGAGCAAGTCATTATCTTAGAGGCCGAGGCGCGCGTAGGTGGCGCGGTGGGCAGCATCATGGAGGCGCAGTGGTTACGAGAGCTCGGCCCCAATAGCCTGATGCAAACGCAGGCTTTGGCAGAATTGCTCAGCGCGCTGGATTTGAGCGCGGAAACGATTGAAGCCAATCCCATCGCAAAAAAAAGGTTCGTTGCCAAAAATGGACATCCGGTTGCCCTGCCCGCCAATCCGCTGGAATTACTCACCAGCCCCCTCTTCAGCTTAGGTGATTTATTTCACCTCGCACGGGAACCTTGGATCAAACCGGCCAAGGCCGAAGAATCCATCGCCGAATTTGTTCGCCGCCGACTCGGCCAAGGGGTTTTAGACTGGGCAGTCGATCCTTTCGTCTCCGGCGTTTATGCAGGGGACCCCAACCAACTCTCCGTCCGCGCGGCCATACCAAAAATTTATGCGATGGAGCAAGAAAACGGCTCGCTCATACGCGCTGGCTTCGCTCGGATGAAGGCGGCCAAAGCAAACCCAGCACCGATAACCCAACCCGCAAAGGGTAAATTATTGAGCTTCAAACGCGGCTTACAAACGCTCACCGATGCGCTGGCTCAGGCCATAACGACTTCAGGCAAGGGTGAAATCCATACGAACAGCCCCTGCTCAGGCATTAGCCCAAACGCCGATAACACCTGGACCGTACACAGCCAGCTTGGTGATACATTCACCTGCAAAAATTTAATTCTCACTGTGCCAGCGGCCGTTGCAGCACGCTTGCTTGAACCGTTCGATTTGGCGCTGGCGGCGCAATTAAAGCCAATCGAATACCCGCCCATAGCTTCGGTCGTCATGGGATTTGATCGCGCCCAAGTCGCGCATCCCTTGGATGGTTTTGGGCTACTCATTCCATCCAAAGAACAAAAACAAACCCTCGGGGTATTATTTTCATCCACCCTATTTCCCGACCGAACCCCAGCGGGAAAAGTCATGCTTACCGCATTTATCGGCGGACGGCAAAAACCCCAAGCGGCAGAAGGCACCGATGATGAAATTTTAGGGCGCGTTTTACGCGACTTATCGCCCATTTTGGGCATTCAGGGGCAACCTGAGTTTCTGCGTATTCAGGCTTGGCCGCGCGCAATACCACAATACGAACTGGGGTATTTAACCCGCATCGAGGAAATAGGCACCCTTGAGTCACGCTGGCCAAACTTGCATTTGGCAGGTAACTGGCGCGGCGGTATTGCAGTGGGTGATTGTTTAATCAACGGTCAAAAATTGGCAGAAAAATTGGCGGCCAGCCAACCTTAACCGCCCGTCATCGACATAAACCGGATCACTTTTTCCGGTTTATCTTGAAACTCATGCCGCTCGGGCTTCAACCCAATGGCAGAAATAATGGCTGCTTTGAGCTCATCATCGGGGATACCGCGCCGCAATAAAGATCGGAATGAAAAATTGTGCTCTTGCCCCAAGCACATATACATCGTGCCATCGACCGCTAACCGCACCCGATTGCACGTGCCACAAAAATGCTCTGACATGGGTGTGATAAAACCAATTTGGGTTTCCGTACCAGCCACCTGCAAATACCGCGCAGGTCCAGCGCCATCGATAGGGTTAATGACCGGAATCAGGGGGTAGCGCTCAGCCAAACGTTGCTTAATGGTTTGCAGGCTGATGTAGTGATCGATAGCATTGCGCCCCGTATCCCCCATGGGCATGGTTTCAATCATGCGCAGAACAAACCCGTGTTCGATACAGAACTCAAGCAATGGCTCAACGTCGTGTTCGTTGACCCCCTTCATCACCACCATATTGATTTTAATCGGTGCCATGCCCGCGTTTTTTGCGGCCATCAATCCATCAAGAACTTTACTGAGCTTGCCTTGAGTGATTTGCTTAAACCGTTCAGCATCCAAGGTATCGAGGCTCACATTCACCCGATCAACACCCGCCGCTTTGAGTGGCGCAGCCATTTTGGCCAATCGGGTGGCATTGGTTGAAAGTGCAATATCTCGGATGCCCGGCAAGGCATCGATCCGCCGAACGATCTCTGCCAGCTCATGACGAACCAAGGGCTCACCGCCCGTGATGCGCACACGGCGCAACCCCATTTCAGCCATCACACCGATCAAGCGCTCAATTTCATCCGGCGTTAACCAGTGTTCTGGCACCTCGAAATCGTTAAAACCTTCAGGCATACAATAAAAACAGCGCAGATCACAACGATCTGTGACCGATAGCCGCAAATAATCAATTGAACGCCCGAATGGGTCTACCAGATTTGACATACTTCAACCTAAAAAACCAGACCATCGCGGAACGTGATCTGTTTATGAAAAAATTTTTTCAGAGCAATGCAAGCTGATAGTAAAAGTAAATCAACGCATTTGAATAATTAGGAGGTCGGAGTTCCTTGTTATTCCTCTGAAAGCAAAACCGTGCAGGAGTCGCTAGGTATCAGCGGAAATAACGATAGCTGCGTAAAAAATAAATTGCAAGCGCTATATCCAAAAAAACTTATTGGATACCTTGGTAAGTCAAGCGCTGCGAACCCAAGACCCCGTTTTACCGCCATGCTTTTCCAGCAAACGAGTAAATTCAATCACCATCCCACGATCAACCGCTTTACACATGTCATAGAGTGTCAACGCCGCCACAGATGCCGCCGTTAAAGCCTCCATTTCAACCCCGGTTTGGCCACTTAAACGACACTCCGCCAAAATATGAATGCCGCTTTGCGCGGCATCCGGCGTGAGCGTTACCGCGACCTTCGTCAGCAATAACGGATGACACATCGGGATCAAATCCCAGGTTTTTTTGGCTGCCATAATGCCGGCAACGCGCGCAACAGCCAGTACATCGCCCTTCTTATGTTTTCCCGCGACGATCATGTCAAAAGTTGCCGGCTGCATTCGTATAAAAGATTCTGCCGTGGCAATCCGTTCGGAATGCGGTTTATTGCCCACATCAACCATCCGCGCAGCACCGGTTTCATCCAGATGCGTTAATTCAAGCTCACTCACAAATACCATCCTTCAAATGGAAAATAATCAACTAGATCAGACTCTTGAAACGCCGTATTTGCCGGAATCAATGCCACCCCGTCCGCCCATGAAATCGAACTCAGCAAGCCGGAATTCTGGTCAGGGAAACAGGCCAAGCGAGTGGAACCATCCCTCGCCCGCTGGCGCCGAACGCGAATGAACTCAGGCCGATCACCACCCATTCGCGGCTGCGCCAGGGGAATTTGAATAGGGGGGCGATCAATGTCTGGGTCGGCACCCATCATGTGCCGCAAGGCCGGACGCACAAACAGAAAAAAAGTCACAAAGGTAGAAACGGGGTTGCCAGGTAAACCGATAAACGGGGTTGATCCGATGCACCCAAAAGCCAAAGGCTTGCCGGGTTTCAGAAAGACCCGCCATGTGTCGATTGAACCAATTTGAGCCACGGCCTGCCGAACCAGATCTGCATCGCCCACAGAAACTCCGCCCGAGGTTAGAACCAAGTCAGCCTCCGAGGCGCCACGCTGCAAAGCTAATGAGATGGCGGCGGCATCATCCGGCAATACCCCCATATCAAGCACATCAACGCTCAGTTTTGACAGCAAAGCGCACATCAGCGTGTGGTTTGAGTTAAATATTTTGCCGGGCGGCAAAGGTTCACCCGGCGTCACCAACTCATCACCCGTGGTAAATACAGCGACGCAAGGCGCCTTAACGACATCGACCCGAGCCACACCTACGGAAGCCAACAGCCCTAACTGTGCGGCATCCAGACGGGTCCCCGCCGACAAGATTGTTTGCCCACGTTTTGAATCGGCGCCCTGCGAACGCACGCCCGCATGAGGCTGAATCGCTTCATGAAGCAGGATCGAGCCATCCTTTTCATTCGTCACAAATTCTTGCGCAATGACCGCATTTGCCCCTGCAGGTAAAGCGGCACCGGTGAAAATTCGCCAAGCATCATGGCCATTAGGCAGGCTTTTAGGCTCATCGCCCGCATAGGTAACACCAGCCACCCATCGCCGCTCGTCGCAACGCGTGGGCGCCACCAAAGCATAGCCATCAAACAAACTCACCGGGCTCGGCGGAACATCGTGAGCCGAATGAATGTCGCACGCCAGAATCCGACCCAACGCCGCATGCAAGGATAAGTTTTCGAATCGTTCAATCCGCGCAAGCTGCTGAATTAGTCGATATTGTGCGCGATCTAATGTTTCCATCAGTACAACCCTTCGCCGTTTTGAGGAGAATTAATCATCGCGCCTGCGTCAAAATCAGCGAACCAGCGCGCGCGCGCTGACGCATCACTTTCACGGGCATCCACCCAGCGGGTAGCACCTGAGGGTTCCGTTTCTCGCTTCCAGAACGGGGCGTGCGTTTTCAAATAGTCCATCATGAACGTACAGGCATTGAGAGCGTCATGGCGGTGCGCACTCGCAACGGCAACGAGAACAATTTGATCCGTTGGATATAACGTACCCACGCGATGAATAATCGTCACACCCGCGATGGGAAACCGCTTTTTCGCTTCAAAGGCCACGCGTTCCAGCGCGCGTTCTGTCATGCCCGGATAGTGCTCTAGGGTCAATACAGAAACATCCCGAGCATCATTCATATCCCGTACTGTGCCCAAAAAACACGCCACCGCGCCCACATGAGCACAGCGTCCGCGCAACTCAGCCAAAGCTAAATTCACATCAAAATCGGGTTCTTGTACGGAAATCTTCATAAAAAACCAAACTTAAATTAAAAAACAAAAAGTCGTTATGGCAAGAGTCATTAGCTCAAACCGCATCCTATCGAGCGTCCAAAACCAAAAAATCTAATACCCCATAGAAACACTTAAAGGTGCTTCGGATTGAATATTAGCGGCACCTGATGTAGATTCTGAGAGCCGAAATTCAACATGATTCAATTTTGTGATCGTAAATCAATATTGATTGATTGACCAATCGCTTGTAACCATGAAAAATGCCGGGTCTCGTTGAAAGCATAAATCTCTTAACGTTAAAAAAAGCGTGCAGTACATCGTTGTCGGAGAATGGTGTATATGCCGGGTGGATCTTAAAGATCCTTGCAGTTGCCTACAGTGCAGGAGTGAGCAATGTCAGAAAATATGATTAACCCCGTACCCGAGGGTGCGAACAAAGCAGGCGTTGCGTCGAGTGATCGCCGTAAATTCCTGCGTAAGAGTGTTGCCTTGGCAGCCGGTGGCGCAGCCATCGCCGCGACCACGTCAGCCAATGCCGCTGATGGCTTGAAAACTTGGACCACCCCACTGAAAAACGAACCCACACGTCACATGTTGGGTCGTGGTGTTGTTTCAGTCCCTTACGGCCTGCCTTCAAAATATGAAGCCGGTGTTGTTCGGCGGAACGTCGGCTGGTTAACAGCAGACACCATTGCATCAATCAGCTTCACGCCTTGGCAAGACCTTCATGGGATTATTACCCCGAACGGTCTGCACTTTGAGCGTTACCATGCGGGTGCGGTTGATGTAGACCCCGAAAAACATCGCCTCGTAGTGCATGGCATGGTTAAACAGCCCATGATCTTCACTGTCGAAGATCTCAAGCGCATGCCTTCTCATACCGCGATTCACTTCCTTGAGTGCCCCGCGAACGGTGCGATGGAATGGCGTGGCGTGCAAATGGACTCATTGCAGTTCACCCACGGCATGATGAGCTGCTCTGAATGGACCGGTGTAAAACTCACTACCCTAATGGAAATGGTCGGGGTCGATCCTAAATCCACTTGGTTCTATGGTGAAGGTACTGATGGTTCAGCCTTGCAACGCTCTATTCCCATGGAAGGCGCGCACGATCAACACGGCAAACCAATTCCTGCCCTGTATACCAGCCACTATCGTGATGCGATGGTTTGCTATGCAATGAATGGCGAGGCACTACGCCCAGAAAATGGTTATCCCATTCGCTTGTTCGTTCCTGGCTTTGAAGCCAACGTATCAACGAAATACCTGCGTCGCTTAATGTTCGTTGATAAACCTTTGGTTACTTATCAAGAAACCAAACATTATATTGAAGTTCTGCCTAATGGCATGATTCGTCAATATGATTTAGTCAATGAAGCCAACTCAGTCATTACCTCACCCTGCCCAGATTTCAAAATGAACGGCAAGGGCACTTATGAAATCCGTGGTATTGCTTGGTCTGGTTATGGCAAAATCAAGCATGTTGACATCTCTGTTGATGGCGGCAAAAACTGGACCGAAGCAAAACTCACTGAGCCTGTATTAAGCAAATGCTTAACCAAGTTCACCCTGCCATTCCAATGGGATGGTAATGAGTATTTAATTATGAGCCGTGCAACCGATGAAACCGGTTATGTACAGCCCACGTTGAAACAACTGCGAGAAGTCCGTGGCTTCAACAGTATTTATCACAAGAATTCAATTCAGGTCTGGAAGATTGAGAAGACCGGCGAGGTGAAGAATGTCCAAATCGAAAATGTCTAACTGGGGTCTAGGGCTTGCTGCCGCTGCGGTTGCGTTAACACTAAGCAATAGTGCCTTCGCTTTTGACACAAGTGCAGATAAATCTGCACCTAAAGTTAGCGGCATTGGCATGAACATCACCGACGCGGCAATCAAACCGTGGAACATTAGCTACTTCTATGACGGCACCAACCTGCCCGATGGCAGCGGCACGGTAAGTGCTGGCGAGAAAATTTACAGCGCACAATGCGCCATGTGTCATGGTGACTTCGGCGAGGGTGCCCACGGCTATCCCAAAATGGTGGGCGACCCTGTCGATCAGTTTGAAGCCTCAGCAAAAGCCGGCGTAGATGCGGTAAGTAACCGTGGTCTAAACAACAACTGGGGCAATGCACCCACGTTGATGGATATGATTCATCGTGCAATGCCATTTTATGCGCCTGGCACACTGTCCGTTGATGAAGCGTACTCAGTGACCTGCTATGTCATGAATTTAGCGAGCATCCCAGGCGTAGGTGACGATTTTGTTTGCGACAAAACATCGCTACCTAAAATCAAAATGCCTGCTGAGCCGTTGTATGTGACAAACTCAGGCCCTGATACAGATAACACCCGTTGCATGAAAGATTGCTACAAAGGTACTGAATTTGTGGTTGAGAAAGCAGCCAGCATTGGTGACGTGAGCGTCGGTAAAGTCCAAAAGAAAGATAGTCAGTAATTTTTTTAACTGAAACGCAACCCCCCGATATCGGGGGGTTTTTTATTGGTGCCTTAATTGATACCGAAGTTGATGCCGATAAAAACGCCAACGGCCATCCAGCCGACTCATGCTTTGAGCACAAAGCAACTAATCCAGCAAAATCAACCAAATAAACCCAGCTTGGCGAACAAGAAATCTACTGATCTTTTGAATCATTTGGGCTGACATCAATCACCCGAGGGTTCGTCGGTCGAGGGGATGACGGGGCAACTACCTCACCTTCATACACGCGGTTCGTGGTTTTTTGGCGTGTTACCACACGATGAATATTTTTGGCAATCCAAATACCGAACGTAAGCTTTCGCAACCAAGGAACCACTAAAATCAAGCCAATCATATCGGTTAAGGGACCTGGCAAAATCAATAAAATCGCACCGATCCAAGTAGCAAATACCCCGATCGGATCAGCGGGATTAAGCGAATTTCCCGACGCTAGGGATTGCATTGAACGAACATTTAGCCGCGTAAGCCGCAATAAAATAATCCCCAGCGCAGCCGTAGCCAAAATCCAGATTACGGTAAACCAAAAACCAAAAACGGCGCCCATGGCAATCAGCAAAACAATCTCTATGATGGGGAGCAGCGCGATAAACGAAACAGGATTCATGATAAATAACCTTCATTAAGTGAGTCGTGCAAGTTAGCCATTTTATTTGCATACTAACGATTGCTTGCATAGCCTGTTATCCATAGTGGCGATGATCGCAAAGGTTTTCAATGAACAGGCAGATGAACATTAGGAAATGTTTGATTCAGCCCATAAGAAATCCCTGTTCTTTGTTGAATTCTCTCGTTTAGATGGGGTCAAATCCCCGAAGCACCATTTAACCAACCTAAATAAAGGCGAACAGCACAACATGGCCATGTTCAAATCAATTAAAAGCCCGCTGGCTTGGATTCTCCTGAGTTTATGCTCGCTGATTGGCGTAACGGCAAATAGCGCTGAACTTCTTAGCCCTGAAGAAGCGTTTCATGCCACGGGCAGCATTCAAAATTCTGAGCTGAGCTTATCATTTAAGGTGGCACCGGGTTACCACCTGTATCGCGATCGAATTGAAGTAGTGCCCGAATCAAGCCAACTTAAGCTTGGCGCACCGACATTTCCGGCGGGGGTGATTGATAACGACCCTTATTTTGGCAAACTGGTTGTTTATAAGAAAGATTTCATTGTGAACTATCCGCTCGTATCCAGCCGAGCGGGTAACGAGAAAATCACGGTTAAATATCAAGGGTGCTCAGACACCATGGGCGTGTGTTATCCCCCTCAAAAACAAATCATTGAAATTAACACGCCAGCGCTCACCGCAAGCCCGCCTCAGGCAAGCAATGACGCCCCCGCTCCCGCGCCTAGCTCCATCAGCGCATTAGCGAATTTAGGCGGCAGTGGCACCGCAGAGCCATTAGAGCCAGAACAGGCATTCCGCCCTACTTTGGTGCTACAAAATCACACGGTATTAGTCCATTGGGATATCGCCAAAGATTACCACCTCTACCGTGATCGCGTTAAAGCGGGGCTTGCTGATACACAGGCAACAATTTCAGCGGCCAATATAGGTAAAGGCACCATTGTCGATGACCCTGTCTTGGGTAAAACCGATGTGTTTTACAACAATCTTGATCTGAAACTCGACGTCCATACGAACGGCGCATCAAGTGCGGTCGTTGTGGTCGGGTTTCAAGGTTGTGCTGATGCTGGCCTGTGCTACCCCCCGATGGCGCAAGCCTGGCGGGTTAATTTTACAAGTGGCGCTATTGAACCCTTAACCCAAGCGCCAAAAATCACGCTAAAGCAGGTCATTGATCTGCCGGCGATAACCGAACTAACACCCGGCACCGCTGCACCTGCACCTGTATCAGAAAAAGCCCCAAGTGCATCGGCTCAAGCCCCCGCACAAATAAGCCAAACCGATGCCATCACCCAACAACTTAAAACAGGGAGTATCTGGACCATCATCCTCGGCTTTTTGGTTATTGGCCTTTTACTGGCCTTTACCCCGTGCGTGTTCCCCATGATCCCCATCCTCGCGGGCATCATTGCAGGCCAAGGCGATAAAATCACCACCCGCAAAGCATTCATCCTCTCGCTGGTTTATGTGTTGGCGATGGCAGTGACATATACCCTCGCCGGCGTGCTGGCTGGGCTATTTGGCTCAAACTTGCAGGCAGCATTTCAAAACCCGTGGATATTAAGTGCGTTCGCCGCGATTTTTGTGGCGCTTGCGTTTTCGATGTTTGGGTTTTTTGAGCTACAACTCCCTTCCGCCCTTCAATCCAAAATCATGCAGGTACAAAATAATCAACAAGGTGGCACACTCATTGGCGTAGCCATTATGGGTCTGCTTTCTGCACTGATTGTAGGGCCTTGCATGGCACCACCCTTGGCTGGCGCGCTCATTTATATTGGCCAAACAGGGGATGCCATTCTCGGCGGCGTGGCCTTATTTGCCATGAGCATTGGCATGGGCATTCCCTTGATTATTGTCGGCACACTGGGCGGAAAATTTTTACCCAAAGCCGGCGCGTGGATGGATGCGGTGAAATTTGTCTTTGGCGTGCTGATGCTCGGTGTTGCCCTATGGATGCTGGAGCGCATTATCCCCAGTGCCATAGCGCAAATGTTATGGGGTCTATTATTGATTGGTTCTGCCGTTTATTTAAGCGCCGCCGATCCGCTGAAAGAACCCCACTCCGGTTGGTTAAAACTTTGGAAAACCTTAGGAATTATCCTACTCATTTGGGGCACCTTAATTTTAGTTGGCGTGGCCGCAGGGGGAAAAGGTACGGTATTCACCCCTTTATCGGGGTTAGCAATTGGGGGCGAAAACCCGAGTGCTTCAAGCCAGCCTTTAAGCTTTAAGCAAGTTAAAAACTTAAACGAGCTGAATCAAGAATTGGCCAAAGCAAAAGCGGCGGGCAAGCCGGTTATGTTTGATTTTTATGCCGACTGGTGTGTTTCATGCAAAGAGATGGAGCACAACACCTTTAGCAATCCTGCGATTATTGCAGCGCTCAAACCCTTTGTTTTATTGCAAGCCAATGTAACCGAAAATAACGCCGAGGATAAAATTCTGTATCAACGCTTTGGGGTATTAGGCCCACCAACTATAGTGTTTTTCAACCCGAAAGGTGAAGAGCAGCAAGCACTCCAAGTGGTGGGCTATGAGCCGCCTGAGAAATTCATCCTACCGATTCAAGCAGCCAATCGCTCCCAGTAAACTACCGATTTAGGTGATATAAAGCCTGTAAAAAACCCTAGTGGTTGCGTCATTGGTTAAATGAACTTGCTAAAACTTATCCCGCAAATAGTCATTGAACCGATTGATCATTGTCGTGTTAGGGTGCGCTTATGAAAATCCCGAAAAGAATCCAGCCACTGGTTGACGATGGTCTTGTTGATGAGGTTCTTCGCCCGCTCATGAGCGGCAAAGAGGCCGCAGTATACATTGTGCGCTGCGGCGACGAAATCCGCTGTGCCAAGGTATACAAAGAAGCCGACAAACGAAGCTTTAAGCAAGCGGTGCACTATCAGGAAGGCCGTAAGGTGCGTAATAGTCGCCATGCCCGAGCAATGGAAAAGGGCACTCGATTCGGGCGCGAACAACAAGAGGCGGCCTGGCAAAATGCCGAAGTGAACGCACTTTATGCTTTGGCCGATGCCGGGGTGCGTGTTCCAAGGCCTTATGGCTGCTTTGATGGCGTGTTGCTGATGGAACTCATCACCGGCGAAGACGGCCAAGTGGCACCGCGATTGAACGATGTACAGCTCACCTCGGCGCAAGCACTGCGCGACCATTCGGTGCTAATGCAATCGGTAGTCCGCATGTTGTGCGTG
>DZCK01000168.1 GCA_022730245.1 Halothiobacillus neapolitanus | reverse complement strand
CCGCGAAGGATTTCGCATGTGGCACAAAACCCTTCGCGGGCAAGCCCGCGCCTACACACGCGATTCAACCCGTAGGAGCGGCCTTGGCCGCGAAGGATTTCGCATGTGGCACAAAACCCTTCGCGGGCAAGCCCGCGCCTACCCACGCGATTCAACCCGTAGGAGCGGCCTTGGCCGCGAAGGATTTCAAAGGTGGCACAAACCCTTCGCGGGCAAGCCCGCTCCTACGCGGCATAGGGTGTAGGAGCGGCCTAGGCCGCGATCAACGATACGCCATCAATCTTCAATGGGTACCGAACGCTCGTACAATGTTTCAGGTGCAATATCAATATCTCCCGGCCAGCACACCGTATCCAGAGCTACAAAAGCCTGTTTGAATTTCACTGGATCCTGCAAGCGGGTAAACACACCGCGAACGAGATAAGGACGCGCATCAAACAGGCGATGCGCCCCATTATCGAACCAAAGCTCAAGACAAAAATCGTCCTTAGGACAAACCTGCACCACGGTTTCCATAATCCACCTTTATCGCAAGGGATCGACTGGGAAAAGAGCTTGGCCGTTAATCGCCAGCTCCCAATCGGCTAACAAATCTTCGCGACGGATTTCGATCCAGGCCTGTACCAACCGCATTTTGGCTGGAGGAAACTCGCCGCTCAACAGCGAACCATCCAAGATGGAAAATGAGGCATTCTGCCCTTGGTATTTGGCATGAATATGCGGCAAGTTATGCCGCTCGTTATCATAAAAATAAAGACAGATGATGATCCCGTAGAACATGCTAATCGTTGGCATAACAAGCCCTCTAAAAATTGGACACGCAAAATATAGTAAGACATCCCTCCCTTTGTAGGAGCGGCCTTGGCCGCGAAGGATTTAGGCGCTGGCATGAAAGCCTTCGCGGGCGAGCCCGCTCCTACGCATCAGAACACACCAACCCCGGATAAGCGGCCTTATTGTAGGAGCGGCCTTGGCCGCGAAAGCCTTCAACCAAGGCACAAAAACCAGCACGCATTTACGCCCTATGATCGTGACCGTTGAACGCAGACCAATCGAACGCATCCAAATCCACCTCATCGCTAGGTGCATTTCCCTTAGTCGGTGATGCCAGTTGTTTCTTGGCCTGTGCCAACCAACCGTCTTTCAAATTGATTAAAGATGCCAAATGCGCATAAATCAGCTCCAACCCACCGCCATGCTCCAACTCAACCAGTTGCTCACCTGACAAGGCACGCAAAACCACAGGGTCAACCACACGCACGCCTTCAACCGCATGACGACCATCGGCTTGCTGGATAACCACCGGTTTAGCCTGCAACAAACCCATACGCTCAATCATCGCCACAGCGCGTTGTGTCATCTCCATATCACGTTGCACTGCCCCCAAAACCTTTTGCACCTGCTTGAGCGTTTCACTCGGCTCGCCAGCATCATCAAACAAACGCGCGCCGCGCACATCACCCAAATGCGGCGCATTGTCAGCAAACAACAGCACAAAACGCCGTGCCGAAGGCACATCCGCATCCGTTTGTGCCGGATCAGCGGCTAACACAAAAGGATAACGGCGGATATGTGCCGGAATATAGCGCCCAATCCACTGCCCCGTCGTATGCACATGCAGGTTCTTATGCTGCTCAAACCCCAATAAAGCATGAGGCAAAGGATTATTTAGCGGAAACACAATCGGCATCTCCCGCGCCACATGCGTAGCCTCGGCCAGCCCAATAGGACACAAAATCTGCTGCGCAGCAAAAGCATAACCCTGCGCCGGATCAAAGCGCAAAGCCGCATGTTGAGCCTTATTCAAAACGACAACATCCTTAAACATAAAAAATCTCCAATAAATAATGAAAAAAACATAGTAGGAGCATACCCCCACATTGTAGGCGAGGCCTTGGCCGCGAAGGATTTCAAAGGAGGCACAACCCACCCATTGTAGGAGCGGCCTTGGCCGCGAAGGCTTTACTCGCGGATACAAAACCCTTCGCGGGCAAGCCCGCTCCTACGCTTAAAACCTACACCCACACCGCATCCCAACCCCCATAACCGCCAATGGATTCCACCAAACCGGCGCGCAATGGATTGGACACAATATACCGTGCGATTGCACGCAAATCCTCTTCGCGGCGCAAGGCATGATCGTGAAAACCCGCCTGCCAAAAACGCCCTGAACGTTTCAAATAGGTATTCGCCCAACGCGCCGAATTCGATTTAAAACACCGCATCACATCAGCCAAAGGCACATCATCCAACACCAACAACCAATGCACATGATCAGGCATCAGCACAAAAGCCAAGGTTTGCACCTTAGCACGCTGCATTTCCAACACAAGAGCACGTTGCACGGCTAAATCAGCCAACAACACCGAGCGTTCATGGCAAACCGTCGTCACCACATAAGCGCGCCCGCATTCCGACACACGACCTTTGCGCAGGTTATTGGCATGAAATCGAGGTGTATGGGTCATCGATCATCTCCTAGGTACAAACCGCCTTGCATGAAAGCGGCGCGTTATTGTAAGCACAGATTTATTGTAGGCGCGGCCTAGGCCGCGAAGAATTTCGGGGGGGGGCATAACCGCCCCATTGTAGGAGCGGCCTAGGCCGCGAAGGATTTCGGGGGGGGCAGGAAACCCTTCGCGGGCAAGCCCGCTCCTACGCGCGCGAGCATACCCATGGGAGCACAACCCCCATTGTAGGAGCGGCCTAGGCCGCGAAGGATTTCGGGGGTGGCAGGAAACCCTTCGCGGGCAAGCCCGCTCCTACACACGCGAGCATACCCATGGGAGCACAACCCCCATTGTAGGA
>DZCK01000044.1 GCA_022730245.1 Halothiobacillus neapolitanus | reverse complement strand
TCGGCTCACGAGGGATTCAATCAGAGGTTCCCTAGGCTTCTCGCTTTATTTTTGGAGAGATTGGATGGTTAGCGATACGCTCGTTCAAGGTTATATTCTGGCGTTGCTTGTTTTAGCGAATGTGCCATTTTTCAATCAACGGCTTTTTTTACTTATCCCTGTGGTGGGTGCGGGACGGGTTAAGCCTTTTTGGTTCCGTCTGGTTGAATGGTTGGTGCTTTATGGCGTCGGCATCGGTATTGGGTTGTTTTTGGAAAACCAAATCGGTGGCATTCAACACAAACCCTGGGAGTTCTGGGTGGTCACTCTATTTATGTTCGCGACCTTATCTGCGCCCGGGTTTGTTTGGCAGTATCAACTGCGACGCCAAGTATCGGCGTCTCCTCGTTAACGATTTTGCATCGTGCTAATTATGGCCGATGCTGAGTTGGCGCGCTGCGGCAAGGTATTTGCCTCGTTTTAGCACCAGTGACCATCGATTTCCACCCACTTGTCGCCACAGCACGGTTGCTCGTATGGCGGCAAGCAGTAAGCTTCGGATTTGGTTGGATATTCTGGGTTCTTCTAAATAGCGTTTCTCGCCATTAATCACGATCCGTACGGGCAAATTGCTGATCGTTTCTCGGTATAGCTGGTTGATGTCGGTCATCAGCCCATCATCGACTCCATGTTCGGTTAGGGTCGGTTTAAGCGCTTCTAGCCGAGTAAATACTTTTTTTACGGTTTCCGGCTCGTTTAAAAATGCCTTGGTGACATTAATCAAATTAACGCTATAGCGAATCATTTCGGTATCTGAAGGCTGGCGATCACCACCAGACAGTAGTTTTAAGAATGTCTCGAAGCCGAGATTTAACTCGTGTACGCCGCCGAAGGTATCCGCGGTGTCCTTGGGGTCAAAGTTAAACAGCGAGCGAATTTGGGTGGCTAATATCCGCTCATGCTCCACCTTGCCGGTGTAGGCAAGCTGATGAATCAGCCTAGCGCACTGCAATATGCCGGCGATTGCGATGGATTGGTCTTCGATAGTATTCATGATGGTTGCTTGCTTTTAAGGGTGAACAGAATGTTACGCGATTGCGGTTGGAATCTGAATTAAAGACTTGCCGCTTCAATGACAGCGCCGCCTAAGCAAACGGTACCTTGGTAGAACACGACGGATTGACCAGGGCTTACCGCCCGCTGGGGTTGGTCGAATTCAACCCGCAGTTGGGTTTCGCTGAGCTGCACTATTTGGCAGGGTTGATCTGGCTGGCGATAACGGATTTTCGCTGTCGCACGCAGGGGAAACGCGGCGGGCGGGTTAATCCAGTGGGCTTGACCTGCCAGCAGTGCGGGGGCAAACAGCGCCGGATGATTTTGCCCTTGCGCCACAATTAAGCGGTTTGTTGCTAAATCTTTGGCGGCAACATACCAAGGTTCGCTGCCTTGATCGCGCAGGCCGCCAATCATCAAGCCTTGTCGTTGGCCAATGGTGTGATACATCAGCCCCTGATGGGTGCCGATTATTTGCCCATTGACGGTCACAATGTCACCGGGTTGAGCGGGCAGATAGGTTTTTAAAAAATCACTAAAACGGCGCTCACCGATAAAGCAAATGCCGGTTGAATCTTTTTTGGTGGCGGTTTGAAAGCCCGCTGCCAAAGCGATTTGGCGCACGTCAGGTTTGGCCAGTTCGCCTACGGGAAATAAGGTTGAAGCCAATTGTTCTCGATTTAAGGCGTGCAGAAAATAGCTTTGGTCTTTGTTGTCATCTAAGCCTTTTAAGAGGCTGGTTTGGCTGCCGGTTGCCGCGTTTTCATGGGTCACACGGGCGTAATGACCGGTTGCAATAAAATCGGCATTTAAGGCTTTGGCATGATCAAGAAACGCACGAAATTTAATTTCTCGATTACATAAAATATCAGGGTTGGGTGTGCGCCCCGCTTTGTATTCCGCTAAAAAGTGCGCGAACACGCGATCCCAGTAATCTTGGGCGAAATTGACAAAATGGAATTCAATACCGAGTTTATCCGCCACAGAGAGCGCATCGAGCATATCGGCTTTGGCGGCGCAATACTCATCGGAGTCGTCGCCTTCCCAGTTTTTCATGAACACGCCTTCTACTTGATACCCAGCCTCAAGCAAACGCAGTGCCGCGACGGATGAATCTACCCCGCCGGATAGGCCGACAATCACGCGGGTGTCTTGGGGGGGCTTTATGGGATGGGCGTGCAATTAGGTGGCTCCGGTGATTGAGTGCAATAGCGCTAAATCAAAGCGTTGCCCACGCAGATAATCATGGATGCACTGGGTAACAAACGGTGAGCGCATCTCGCTTTGCCTGGCCGTGATTGTTTGGTGGGTGAGCCAATGCACGGCAATAATGCCAGTATCTAGTGGGGCTTGATCGGGTTCTGGCTCCACTGAGCCTATGATGGCGATACGTAAAATACGGCGGCCATCGGGCGGGTTGCTGTGGTAGATGCCGAGTACGGATTCGGGGTGGAAGCCGTAGCGGGTCTCTTCGAGCACCTCACGCTGCACGGCGCTAAGTAAGCTCTCGCCAGGCTCGACGTGTCCGGCGGGCTGGTTCAGTTTATTTTGATTCGCAATGCGCTCTTCAACCATTAAAAATTGATGGTTGCGGTACACAATACCGGCAACGGTAATGGCGGATAGCGGGCGTTCGGGCTGGATATTCATGGGTGAATTATACGGGATTATCACTAGGCCTTTTGCGCAAAATCCCGCATAAATTGGGTTAATTGCGTGACCGCGCTGAGTTCTAGGCCATTGTAAATGGAGGCGCGCACCCCGCCCACCGCCCGATGCCCTGATAATCCGGCAAATCCTGCTTGCCGACTGGCCGCTAAAAAAGCGCGTTCTTGCTGTTCATTTTGTAGGTTAAAAGCCACATTCATGAGCGAGCGATCTCCCTTGGCGGCGCGCCCGCGATAGAACCCATGGCTTTCATCGAGTGCGGCGTAAAGCGCGGCTGCTTTTTGCTCATTCATGAGCGCCATGTTGGCCAGCCCGCCAATATCTTGCCGCAGCCAGCGGGTAATAAGCAGCACCACATACATGGCAAATACGGGCGGGGTGTTGTAATTGGAGTGCGCTTTAATATGGCTGCGATAATCAAGCCAGCCGGGTAAATTATCGGGAATGTTGTGGAGTAGTTCATCGCGGATGAGCACCACGGTAACACCCGCAGGACCAATGTTTTTTTGTGCGTGGGCGTAGATGAGCGAAAAGCGCTCCGCCTCGCAGGGTTTAGATAAAAAATCGGATGACATATCGCAAACACGCGGTACATCGTCTCGCCCAAGCACCCGATTAAACTGCAAGCCTTCAACCGTTTCATTGGAAATGTAATGCAAATAGGGCGCGTCGGCTGAGAAGGCCAGCTCCTCATCACGGGGCAGGCACGAGAATCCGTGTGGTTCACCATCCCATAAAACGCGCAAAGGGGTGATGCGGCGGGCCTCAAAGAGCGCTTTTTTGCTCCAATAACCGGTATGAAGGTATTCGGGTAATTGGGTTTTGCCGGCCAGCAAGCTCATGGGTACCATGGAAAATTGCTGCGTGGCGCCGCCCTGAAGAAACAGAACGTGGTAGGTTTTATCCAATCCCAGCAACGCGCGGATATTATCTTCGAGCTCTTGTACGATGGCCGCGAACCAATCGGATCGGTGGCTAATGCCGAGGATGGATAGACCCACTTCAGGTACGTTTTGAATGGCCGCCTGAACTTGGGTTAGCACCACTTGGGGCAGTGCCCCAGGCCCACCAGAAAAATTTAACGCATTGTTCGGGTTGATTGCTGTGGGTGTGGGCATTATTGATCCAGAGGTTGGGGCGATTGGGCGGCGGCTAAGCGTGCGGTGCACGCGGCCACCCGGTTCACGAGCATTTGCCGAAAGGCTCTTTGAATTTGCTGAATGGGTTCGGCTTTGTAGGGAAAAAGTGCAGGCAAGTCCATGGCATGAACAACCATGACGTGATCGATTTCAAAAATCAGCAATTGGCCATCCAGCGTTTCCGCACCATCAAAGCACACATAATCTAACCCCATTCGCGCCGAAATAGCGGCGAGTGCGGCTTGATGGCGTTGGGTAAATTGCGCAAATTGCGCCATAAATTGGGCTTCTTCGGCTCGTTTTTGTGCCTCTTCATACATGCCCGCGTTAACGTAATGAATCATCCAGTGATTTGAAATCGCCATATGCACGATAAACGCCTCGCCATGAACCAGCGCAATTCTGAATTTTCGAAATAGCCCATCGCGGCTTCGGTAGTCGATAAACGGGGCGATAAAAAAATGCGCTGCGGTAACCCGCGCAAGGTAGGCTTGCAAAGCGGCTGCCGATTCAAGTTTGTCTAAATCGCGCCCCGCATGAGAGTCGTGGGGGCGAATAATGAGCGGAAATACGAGCGGCTCCGAATCGGTGGGAAGGTCGGTTGTGCGGGTTATGTCGCCGGTTAACGTTGCGCGGCAGAACGCTCGGGTGGGGGGCATGAGCACCCCGTCAATCGCTTGAAGCAATCGGCTGGCTTGCGCGCGCTCGGTGTTGGGAATGGTCTTGGCTGAGTTGAGCACGGGCTGCGGCCAGTGTGCGAGCTTTTCTGCCAGTTCGGCGAGCAAGGGGCGGTGCTCTGGCGCATCCCCGATCGCAATGAACACCGCATCATGATTCGGCATGGGCGAGGGCAGTAGTGAATCCGGCGAGATAAAATAATTCAGCAAATCAATATCGCTGCCTTCAAGCAGGCAATCGAGAGGCGTATTGGCTGCTACATCACCAGGAACCATTAAAACCAGCAAGCGTAAGGCTGCCGGTTGCGTTTTGGCTTTTATCTCAAAGAGTCGCTCTAGCGCAAGCGCTTGATTTTGTGTGGCAAAACCGGCTTCACGCTGGCCTAAGCTGAACATTAAAGTCGAGAGGTTAAGCCAAAGATTCGCCGCCTCTGGGTTTTGCCCCACGCGTTCCAAGGCCGCTTGAGCCATGGCGCGCAAATCTTCGCCGGCAATACTGGCGCGCAAAAAGGGCGCTAATCCCCAATAGTTTGTCGATGGGAGCTCGGTCACCTCGGGTGCAAAATCCATAAACCTTTCTCAATCGGTGCGTGCGTGATGAGCACAAAATATCACGGTAACCGTTTTGTGTTCACCGCCTTGTAAAAAAAGAGCCCATTTTCTTCTTGAAACGCCCCCTGTGTTCTTGAGCGGGGGTACTTAAGCCGAATTATTTTGCATCGGCGGCGAACTTTCCCGTGGTGGGGTTATCTCATGTACAAGAATTGTACATTGGCGTTTGTTTAGCGTGTTTGTGCGAATTGTTTCTTCCGTATTTGTGTTTTATGGCTTGTTTAGTGATTAATATTGTGCAAAAGTTGTACGGCTATTCCACTCGGGATTCCCCCGCGCGAGGTTGAAATTATGGCTCGATTAACGCCTACGACAGAACCGTTAGAAATTTTGCGTGATTTATCTTTAGAGCAAGACGCCAGCGCAATGCACCTCCTTGATGCAGATGACGAGCCGGAAGATGCTTTGAATTTATCTGAGGTTGCAGAAGACCAAGAGCTCGCCGCTGAAAACACGCCCGACTTTACAAAAGTTTTTACCGCCTCGGACTCAGAATCAGTCGATCCCGTGCGTTTGTACCTGCGCGATGTGGAAACCGAGCGCCTGCTCACTGCCGAGGAAGAAATTAGTTATTCTCGTCTGGCGCAAGCGGGTGATGAGTCTGCGCGGCAAAAAATGATTGTGTGTAATTTGCGCTTGGTGATTAAAATTGCCCGTCGCTACATGAATCGTGGCCTTGATTTGCTCGATTTAATCGAAGAGGGGAATTTGGGGCTAATGCGCGCGGTTGAAAAATTTGATCCCGAGCGCGGGTTTCGATTTTCAACCTATGCCACGTGGTGGATTCGCCAAACCATTGAGCGCGGGTTAATGAATCAATCGCGCACGGTGCGTTTGCCGGTTCATGTGGTGAAAGAGGTGCACAGTTTTAATCGCGCTGCGCGCAAAATTGCGCAAAATCAAAATGCGGAGGTAACCGCCGAGCAAATTGCCGATCACTTAGATCGCCCCGTGGATGATGTGCTGAAAGTAATGGCATACAACGAGCGCCAATCCTCGTTCGATAGCCCGCTTAAAGGGGATGGTGAATTCTCGTTATTGGATTTAATTCCTGATGAAGCCTGCAATCAACCCGATGAGATTTTGCAAGATAATGGTGTTAATGCCCTGTTAAATAAGCTGTTATCTCAGCTTGAGTCAAGGCAGCGCGAAGTGCTGATGCGGCGCTATGGCCTGCGCGGCTACGAGACGCAAACGCTCGAAGAAGTGGGCGCGCTGCTTGGGGTCACGCGCGAGCGTGTGCGGCAAATTCAGTTGGAAGCCGTGCGCAAGCTTAAGCACTTGGCCAAAAATGCCGGTGTAACTGCCGATACCATTTTTGCGCAGTAACGCAGTTTAAGCCGAGTAGCGCGCCGCAAGCCTTAAACAGAGCTTTTAAATTTTGTATATGATGAAACCGCTTGGTGTATGCCTTAGGCGGTTTTTTTATGCCTGAAAACAAGCTTCTAGCGCTAATAGTTCGCTAGTTTATGGAATTTTTAAAAACTGGTGTACTCTACCAAGCATGGCTTCCACGCATTGAACACGGAGTTGTGTAATCTTTTATGTCTACCTCAGCCATTGATATTTGCGCCGAGAATCGTATGCCCATTCTTATGATGCGCGTGACTCAGCTATGGCGGCAGCTCATGGATGCAGAGCTGGCTCATTACGGGTTAAGCCAAGCTAAATGGCGCACCTTGGCGATTTTATCTTTGCATCCTCAGGGCATGATTCAATCCGAATTAGCCGATGAGCTGGGGGTTGAGGGGCCCTCATTGGTGGCCATGCTGGATCGTCTGTCTAAAGATGAATGGGTGGCGCGGATTCAATCGGATGTGGATCGTCGCTGCAAAATTATTCAGCTTACGCCGAGGGCTTGGCCTTTAATTGAGAACATCCGGCAAAGCTCTGAAAAAATTTACCAACGCACCATTTCCAAGGTTGATGTCGCCCCTTTGGCGGTTATCGAGGCATTTTTCCTCGAACTGCGCGATCGGCTGTACGATGATTTACCCGAGAAAAAACGCCATCATCGCCAAGAGCGCCGCGCGGTGTGTAGTTTGATGAATCACCATGATGAGCTTGTGGATTAACATGGGCATAATCGCGCCACGGCCACCGGCGCCTTGTTCGCCGAGCTAAAAACCCGCAGACCAAGACCTAAATAACCTCGCGCCACACCGTATCTTGCGTGTACATTGCCTGAGTTATTGCGGCTGATGATTTGAAATCATCGGCACATTGGGGCAGGTCTGAATAAAATTTAGGGGTTTTAAATGTTTGGCCTATTTGGAAAAAAAATTCATACGGAGAAATCCGCGCAGCTGCACACGCGGCTCGGTGCGATGGTTGATCCGTATAATGCGCAAACTTTTGCGCAGGCAGGCTTTATCGAACGGGCGCAAGTGCTGGGCGACACCGCAGAAATTGACTGCGTGCTTGATTACCCCTTCGCCGGCTTTGAGGCCGAGCTCACCGCACAAATCGAGGCATTGGCTCGCCAAATCGAGGGCGTAAAGCAGGTTAAAACAACCCTTGCCTTTGTTAGCCCTATCGGCAGCAGCCAAAATGGCAAACCCCTGCCCGGTGTGCGCAATATTATTGCGGTGGCCTCTGGCAAGGGCGGGGTGGGTAAATCCACCACCAGTGTAAATTTAGCCTTGGCGCTGGCGGCAGAGGGCGCCAACGTGGGGTTGCTGGATGCTGATATTTACGGGCCGAGCCAACCATTGATGCTGGGCTGCCATGATACCCCCCTCGTGGATGAGCACCGCGCGATGCAGCCAATTATGGCGCATGGCCTGCAAACCATGTCGATCGGTTATTTGATTGATGATGCCCAAGCAATGGTGTGGCGCGGGCCGATGGTGACCTCCGCGCTGATGCAACTTTTGAACGATACCCGGTGGCATGATTTAGATTATCTCATTGTGGACATGCCCCCCGGAACCGGTGACATTCAGCTCACCCTCGCGCAGAAAGTGCCGGTGGCAGGCAGCGTGATTGTGACCACGCCGCAAGATATTGCCCTGTTGGATGCGCGCAAAGCGATCACGATGTTTGAAAAAGTCAATGTGCCGATCTTGGGCATTATTGAAAATATGTCGGTGCATATTTGCAGCCAATGTGGCCATGCGGAGGCAATTTTCGGCGAAGGCGGTGGCGAAAAATTGGCGCAAATAACCCAGGTGGATGTGCTTGGGCGCTTGCCTTTGGATTTAGCTATTCGCACTGATTTAGATGAAGGTATGCCCACCGTCGTTCGCTCGCCCGATTCCCCCATTACCGTAAGCTACCGCCAAACGGCGCGAAAAATGGCAGCGGTGTTGGGTCGCCGCGTGCGAACAAATGTATACGATGGTCCTAATATCGTGGAGGAGGATTCGGATGCTGGCGATTAATATTCCCGGGGGGCTTCAAGGCGCCTTGACTGAGCTGGTGCTCGATTACAATGGCACCCTGGCGGAAGATGGCGCGTTAATCGATGGCGTTGCAGAACGCCTAACCGCACTGGCCGGCCAAATGCGGGTGCATGTGATCACCGCCGATACGTTTGGTAGTGCGGCTGCCGCACTGGCCGGCCTACCGGTGTGCTTGAAGATTTTGGGCAGTGGCGCGCAAGATTTAGCCAAAGCGGGGTTTGTGCATGAGCTGGGCGCGGCGCACACCATCGCCGTGGGCAATGGCCGTAATGATGCGTTAATGCTGCAAACCGCCGCGTTGGGGTTGGCTGTTATTCAAGCCGAAGGCGCTGCCCAAATCACCCTCGCGGCAGCCGATGTGGTGGTTAAATCCATTAACGATGCCTTAGATTTACTCTTGCGACCCAAGCGATTAATTGCCACGCTGCGAAACTAATTCCGTGTTTTTTTATTAGGAGATTTTTTATGAGCACCGTCACTTTTTTAGGTAATCCCGTTAACGTAGCGGGCCATTTACCCGTGGTGGGCACCATGGCGCCCGCATTTACGCTCACCGATGCGGATTTAAACGAAAAAATGCTAACCGATTTTTCGGGCAAGCAAAAAATCCTGAATATTTTCCCGAGTTTAGATACGCCCACCTGCGCGCAATCGGTGCGGTCGTTCAATGAGCAAGCGGGCAATCGCTCTGATGTGGTCGTGTTATGTATTTCGGCTGATTTGCCGTTCGCGCAAAGCCGTTTTTGCGGTGCCGAGGGCTTGACCCATGTCATTAACTTATCCACATTTCGCCACCCTGAGTTTTTAACTGAGTACGGCGTATTAATGAGCGATAGCGCTTTGGCTCATTTGGCGGCACGCGCGGTGGTGGTGGTGTCGGCAGATAATCGGGTTAAATATATTGAACTCGTGCCTGAAATCGCCGATGAGCCTAACTACGCGGCGGCCTTGGCCGCGTTGTAGCAGCATGCTGCGGCTGGGAGTGGATTTAGGCGGCACAAAAATTGAAGTTGCCGTGCTGGATGCCGCAGGGCAGTTCGTGTTTCGCGAGCGCCTGCCCACCCCGCAAGGCAATTACGCGGGCACCGTCGAGGCGATTGCAGGTTTAGTGCATCGGGCAGAAACGGTGGTCGGTGCGGTCGATTCAATCGGAATTGGTACCCCAGGCGCCATTTCCCCGCGCAGTGGCTTAATTAAAAACGCCAATTCGGTCGTGCTGAACGATAAACCCTTAAAACAAGCTATCGAAGCGCGCCTGAATCGATCGGTTGCCATGGCGAACGATGCCAATTGCTTGGCACTTTCTGAAGCGCACGATGGCGCCGCAGCGGGCGCTACCTCGGTGTTTGCTGTGATTTTGGGCACGGGCGTGGGGGGTGCTTTAGTGTTTAATGGCCAACTCATCGGCGGTCATAACGCCATTGCAGGTGAGTGGGGGCATAACCCACTGCCGTGGCCAATGCATGATGAATTGCCTGCGCCGCCCTGCTGGTGTGGCAAGTTTGGCTGCACCGAGCAATGGCTTTCGGGGCCCGCTTTTGAGCGCGATTATGCGCAAGCGGCCGGGCGATCCTTATCTGGTGCAGGCATCATCACCCAGGCGCAGGCAGGCGACGCGGCGGCTATGGCCGTGCTTAATCGATATACCCATCGACTTGCCCGCGCGCTGGCACAGGTAATTAACTTGTTCGATCCTGACGTTATTGTGCTGGGCGGGGGGATGTCGAATGTCGATGCTTTGTACGCAGATGTGCCTGCGCTATGGCCGCCATTCGTGTTCTCTGATGCCATTGATACGCGCTTGGTGGCGCCGAAATTTGGTGATTCCTCGGGCGTGCGCGGCGCGGCATTTTTGCGCTCGTGATCGCTGCGCTCATTTTTATCGCCACGCTCGTTTTAGTGCTGTGGCAGCCAAAAATTGGCCGGTATACGCTCGGTATTGGCACGAGTGCCGCGCTCGGCGCGGGTGTCGCGTTGGCGCTCGGCGTGGTGCATTGGGCGGATATTCCGCTGGTGTGGCAGATTGTTTGGAATGCCACCTTCACTTTTATTGCGCTTATTATCATAAGCTTGCTGCTGGATGAGGCGGGGTTTTTCGCCTGGGCCGCGCTGCACATTGCCCGCTTGGCTGGCGGCAGCGGGCGCAGGCTATTTATCTGGATGGTGCTGCTGGGCGCTATGGTTTGCGCTATTTTTGCAAACGATGGTGCCGCGTTAATTCTCACCCCGATTGTCATGGGTATTATGCTGGCGCTGCGTTTTTCACCGGTCACCACCCTCGCCTTTGTGATGGCGGCGGGGTTTATTGCCGATACGGCCAGCACACCGCTGATTATTTCTAACTTAGTGAACATTATTGTCGCCAATTATTTTTCAGTGCCATTTGCCGATTATGCGGCGGTGATGGTGCCGGTGACCTTGGTTGCTGTGCTGGCCTCGCTTGGGGTGTTGTGGGGATATTTTAGGCGCGATATTCCCCGCCATTACGCGCGGGCAGATTTGCCAAGCCCGCAAACGGCGATCGTTGATCCAGCCGTTTTTGTGGCCGGCTGGTGGGTGTTGGCAGGCTTGCTGTTCGGGTTTTTTGCGCTCGATCGGTTCGGCGTGCCAATCAGCGCGGTGGCCGCCGTGGGCGCGGTGGTTTTATGGGTGGTGGCGCGGCGCGGTCAGCACATCAATACCTTTGAGGTGCTGCGCCATGCGCCGTGGGCCGTCGTGGTGTTTTCGCTCGGTATGTATTTGGTGGTGTACGGCCTTAAAAATGCGGGCTTAACCGCGCAGTTGACGGTGCTTTTTAATTACTTTGCCGAGCAAGGCCTGCTGGCGGCCACTTTTGGCACGGGCGTGGTGATGGCTTTGCTTTCGGCGGTGCTCAATAATTTGCCTGCAGTATTGATCGGCTCGCTTGCGATTGACGGCAGCCAAGCGACAGGCCCTATCCACAGCGCGATGGTATACGCCAACATTATCGGCTGTGATTTGGGGCCAAAATTTACCCCCATTGGCAGCCTTGCAACCTTGTTGTGGTTGCATGTGCTGGCTAGAAAAAACCTAGTAATATCTTGGGGTTATTATATGAAAGTCGGCATTATTCTTACCGCGCCCGTGTTGCTCATAACGCTCAGTGCCTTGGCACTGCGTTTGTCGTTTTAAAAATTTGAACAGGATGTAAGTAAAATCGTGGCGGCCACCCTCTCCGTTTCATCACTCAACGAGCTTGCCAAGCAATTGCTGGAAGCGAATTTATCCGGTATTCGCGTCAGTGGCGAAGTGCGCTCTTTAGTTAAAGCCGCCTCGGGGCATATGTATTTCACATTAAAAGATACCGGCGCCGAAGTGCGCTGCGCGTTATTTCGCGGCCAAGCTTTACGCATTAAAACTGCATTTGCCAATGGCGATGCGGTGGTGGTGACAGGTTCCGTCTCGTTATACGCACCGCGCGGCGATTATCAACTGATTATTAGCAGCGTCGAGCTTGCCGGTGATGGTCAGTTAGCCGTCTTGTTTGACGCGCTCAAGAAAAAACTCTTTGCCGAAGGTTTATTCGAGGCGGCGCGCAAGCGCTCATTGCCCGTGTTGCCTCGACATATTGTGGTGATTTCTTCGGCGGTGGGCGCAGCCATTGCCGATGTGATTGCCGTGCTAGAGCGCCGTTTGCCGCTGGCACGCATCACCTTGTTTGCCACCGCGGTGCAAGGGGAATCTGCCGCAGGCGAACTCACGCGCGCCGTGCAGCGCATCACCATAGATTCGGGGTTTGATGTGGCACTCATCGTGCGGGGCGGCGGTTCCATGAGCGATTTATGGGCCTTTAACGATGAAGCTCTGGCGCGCGCGATTACCCATTGCCCGATTCCCGTGGTGAGCGGCGTAGGACACGAAATTGATTTTACGATCTGCGATTTTGTGGCCGATGTGCGCGCCGCCACGCCGACCGCAGCGGCAGAATTGGCCACAGCCGTCACGGTTATCGACCTGCAGCAGCGCATAATCCAACAGCACCAACACCTGACCCGCGTGATGGTGGGGCGCTTAAACCTGCTCGGCCAACGGCTGGATCAAGCCATGGGCCGCTTGCTGCCGGTTGGCCTGCAAACGGGACACAGCCAACGCCTTGGGTTAGAGCTTCGCCTCACCCACGCTTTGCGCCGCCAATGGCAAGGCAAGGCGGCACCGTTGGCCGATTTAACGCAACGCTTAGCGCGGGTTAGCCCCGTGCGCTGGCAGCAAACCAAACAAAGCTATCTGGCCGATGTGCGCCGCCGCCTACAAACGGCCTATGCCGAAACACGGCACCAAAACCGGCGCCAGCTTGCCGATTTAGAAAATAATCTACGCCCCGATCAAGCGTGTGACCGCCTAATTGCGCTGTGGCAAGCGCTCATGCACAAGCACCAAAGCATGCATCGCGCCTTCCTAAAGCAGCAGCAAATTAAAAATAACCGCCTCAATACGGCCCAAAACGTTTTGCAAGCGCTAAGCCCACAGCGCGTGCTGGCGCGAGGCTATAGCGTCGTGGAATGTGCCCAGGGCGTGCTCACAAAATCCAGTGATTTAGCTGCCATCTTTGCGCAAAACCCCGCACCCATCCCACTGACGCTCCATTTCTCAGATGGTAAAATCGGCATTCATGCGGTAAAAAATATCTAGCAGCCTGTCGGACTTATAGAATCGTCGCGAAAATTTAGCTGGGCGAGGGTCTATTT
>DZCK01000043.1 GCA_022730245.1 Halothiobacillus neapolitanus | reverse complement strand
GCGCGTTTAAGCCTTATCCACGCACATTTGAGGCGATTGGCAAGGTGATTAGTCCCTAAATAACGATATGTTTTTTTGGGTGAAATCGGCGTGATTCTTGCCAGAAAACTTACCTGCCGTTAAAATCCAGCCCCCGATTTTTTCGCAGGCTCTGCGCCATTATGCCGCCAGCAATCTGTACAGCGGGTGCTATAGTCGATTGAGGTTTGCTCGGGTGCATGGCTTTTGTGGGGCTCTCACGCGGTCCCCAGGCGGTTCCCGTCCAGCGCCGCCCGCCCTTGGGCTGGGTTTTGGCCATGAATTTAGGCTCATTATTGAGAATTTGAAGAGGTTTTACCCCCGATGAATCGCGCGCCCACTGCCGGTCTGTACCACCCCAGCTTTGAAAAGGATAACTGCGGCTTTGGCTTGATTGCCCATATGGACGATCAACCCAGCCACCATCTGGTATCGACGGCGATTGAAGCGCTGGCGCGTATGACCCATCGCGGCGGCATTTCTGCCGATGGCAAATCGGGCGATGGCTGCGGGATTCTGCTCAAAAAACCCGATGCGTTTTTCCGTGCCGAGGCCGCCAAACAGGGTTTCACCTTGGCTGAGCGTTATGCCGTGGGTGTGGTATTTGTCGGGTTGGAAGCTGCCGCCGCGCAGAGGGTCAAAACGGTACTCACCCAAGCCTTGGCCGCGCAAGGGCTGGATGTGGCCGGTTGGCGGGCAGTGCCGGTAAATCCTGCCGTGCTGGGGCGCATTTCCGCCGCCAAACGCCCCGATGTGCTGCATGTGTTTGTGAATGCCCCCGATAATTTAAGCGGGCGTGAATTTGATACCAAGCTTTATATCGCTCGGCGAATCACAGAAAAGCAGATCACCGATGATCCGGTGTTTTACATGCCATCGATGGCCAGCGAGGTCATCTCCTACAAAGGCTTGATGATGCCCGATGATTTGGCGGGTTTTTATCTTGACCTGCAAGAACCCACGCTTGCCTCATCGCAGTGCGTGTTTCATCAGCGGTTTTCCACCAATACCTTCCCAGAATGGCGTTTGGCGCAACCGTTCCGTTATCTTGCGCACAATGGCGAAATCAACACCATTCGGGGCAATCGCAATTGGGCCATCGCGCGGTCGAGCAAATATGCTACCCCGCTCATTCCCGATATGAGCTTGGTGACGCCGCTTGTCAACACCACCGGTTCTGATTCCTCTTCCATGGATAACATGCTCGAAGCTTTGCTGGCGGGCGGGGTGGATATGTTGCGCGCCATGCGCATGATCGTGCCACCGGCCTGGCAAAACGTGGAACACATGGACGCCGATTTGCGCGCCTTTTATGAATACAACTCGATGCATTTAGAGCCGTGGGATGGTCCTGCGGGTATCGTGATGACCGATGGCCGCACCGTGGCTTGCGCGATGGATCGCAATGGCCTGCGCCCCGCGCGCTGGGTGATTACCAAGGATCGGCATATCACGCTCGCCTCCGAGATTGGCGTGTGGAATTACGATCCGGCCGATGTGGTGCAAAAAGGCCGCGTGCGGCCGGGGCAAATCGTGGCCGTTGATACCGCGATGGGGCAGCTGCTGGCGCCCGAAGAAGTCGATAACCGCATGAAACTGCGCCAGCCTTATCGCGCTTGGCTCAAAGCCCATGCCGTGCGACTGGCGAGCAGCCTCGATGAAGGTAAGCTCACCCGCACGCCCTTTGATGCCGACACCCTGCGCCAATATGAAAAAGAATTCCTCTTAAGCTTTGAAGAGCGCGATCAAGTGCTGCGCGTGATGGCAGAAGAAGGCCAAGAAGCCATTGGTTCAATGGGCGATGATGCGCCGATGGCCGTGCTCTCCCAAACCCAGCGCTCGCTGTATGACTATTTCCGCCAGCAGTTTGCGCAAGTCACCAACCCACCGATTGATCCCTTGCGTGAAGCGATTGTGATGTCGCTTGAAACCCTGATTGGCCGCGAGCGCAATGTCTTTGCCGAAACCCCCGAACATGCGCACCGCTTGCAGCTCGAAACGCCGATTTTGAGTGAAACCAAATTTACGGCCTTGTTGTCGCAAACCGATCCTGATTTTGCCCATGCCGTGATTGACTTAACCTATCCCCTGCACGAAGGGCTGCAAACCGCCATCGAGCGCGTTTGCGATGAGGCGGTGGCGAAGGTTCGTGCGGGCACCGTGGTGCTGGTGTTATCCGATCGTGGCGTGGGTGCCGAGCGCTTACCCATGCACGCCTTGCTGGCTACCGGCGCCATCCACCACCGCTTAATTCGCGATGGTTTGCGCACCGATGCCAATTTGGTGATTGAAACCGCCACCGCGCGCGATCCGCATCACTGCGCCGTGTTGCTGGGCTATGGTGCGACGGCGATTTATCCCTACCTCGCGTTTGAAACCATCCACGATATGCTGACAAGCGGCCTGATTTCATCGGGCACCAGCGAGAAACTCGCCAGCAATTTTGTGAAAGGCACGGGCAAAGGGCTCAAAAAAATCCTATCCAAGATGGGGATTTCTACCGTTGCCAGCTATCGCGGCTCGCAACTGTTTGAAATCATCGGGTTGGCCGATGAAATTGTGAACCTCTGCTTTAAAGACACCACCAGCCGGCTGCAAGGCGCGCGGTTTGTTGATCTTGAAGTCGATCAAAAAATTCTGCACAAAGAAGCCTTGGCGCGCCATAAAGTGCCGCGTCAGGGCGGCTTGCTCAAATACATCGATGGCGGCGAGTACCACGCCTATAACCCCGATGTGGTGCAAACCCTGCAAGCGGCGGTGAATACCGGCGATTTCACCCTGTGGCAGCAATACTCGGCGCATGTGAATCATCGCCCCATCGCGACTTTGCGTGATTTGTTTGAGCTATCGCACGAGGTCACGCCGATTTCGATTGACGAGGTGGAATCGCTGGAATCGATTATCCGCCGGTTCGATTCGGCGGGCATGAGCTTAGGCGCACTCTCACCCGAAGCGCACGAAACGCTGGCCGAGGCCATGAATCGCTTGGGCGCGCGTTCTAACTCGGGCGAGGGCGGCGAAGACCCCGCGCGGTATGGCACGCTCAAAATGAGCAAAATCAAGCAAATTGCCTCGGGGCGGTTTGGTGTAACGCCGCATTACCTTGTGAATGCCGAAGTGCTGCAAATCAAGGTGGCGCAAGGCGCAAAGCCGGGAGAAGGTGGTCAGTTGCCGGGTCATAAAGTGGATGCCACCATTGGCCGTTTGCGCTATGCCCGCCCGGGCGTCGCGCTCATTTCCCCGCCGCCGCACCACGATATTTATTCGATTGAAGACTTGGCACAGCTGATTTTCGATTTGAAACAAGTCAACCCGAGCGCGTTGGTGTCGGTTAAATTGGTATCCGAGCCCGGTGTGGGCACCATTGCGGCGGGCGTGGCCAAGGCCTATGCCGACTTGATTACCATCTCTGGCTACGATGGCGGCACCGGCGCGAGCCCGCTCACCTCGGTGAAATATGCCGGTTCCCCGTGGGAATTGGGCTTGGCCGAAGCGCACCAAACCCTGCGCGCCAACGATTTGCGCGATAAAGTGCGCCTGCAAACCGATGGCGGCCTTAAAACCGGGCTCGATGTGATTAAAGCCGCGATTCTGGGCGCCGAAAGCTTCGGCTTTGGTACCGGCCCCATGATTGCGCTGGGCTGCAAATACCTGCGCATCTGCCATTTGAACAACTGCGCCACGGGCATTGCCACGCAAAACAAAGTGCTGCGCTTGGAGCACTTCAAAGGCAATGTCGAGAAAGTCATGAACTACTTCCGGTTTATCGCTCTGGAAGTACGCGGCTTGCTGGCGCAACTCGGCGTGCGCTCGATAGATGAGCTCATCAGCCGTACCGATTTGTTAAAACTCCGTGCGCCGCACACCGATAAGCAAGCCAATTTAGACCTCTCTGCGTTGTTGTCGGATGGCGGCCTTGTTCACGATGCGCCCACCTGCTGCGTCGCGCCGCATAATGCCCCGCACGATGAAGGGCTACTCGCCGAAGAAATTATCCGCCAAATTTTGCCCGCAATTGAAGCCAAAACCGGCGGTGAATTTGGTTTTGCGCTCACCAATATTAACCGGTCAATCGGTGCGCGCATCTCCGGCGAAATTGCCAAGCGGTACGGCAATCTTGGTATGGTGGATGCGCCGATTCATCTTAAATTCACCGGCATTGCGGGTCAGAGTTTTGGCGTGTGGAATGCGGGCGGCTTGAACATGACGCTCGAAGGCGATGCCAACGATTACGTCGGCAAAGGCATGGCGGGCGGTGAGCTTGTGATTTTCCCGCCGAAAAACAGTCAATTTGCGAGCCAAGACACGCCCATCATTGGCAATACTTGCCTCTACGGCGCCACCGGCGGTGCGTTGTATGCCGCAGGTCAGGCGGGTGAGCGGTTTGCGGTGCGAAACTCTGGCGCTTCAGCCGTCATTGAAGGTTGCGGCGATCACGGCTGCGAATATATGACCGGCGGCATCATTACGATCTTGGGTGCCACGGGTGTGAACTTTGGCGCGGGCATGACCGGCGGCTTTGCCTATGTGCTGGATGAAGCGAACGAATTTGTCGATCGCTACAACCATGAACTCATCGATATTCATCGGTTGCAGGCAGCCGAGCTCGAAGGTCATCGCCAACACCTGCGCGCGATTTTACGCGAACATTTAGCAAAAACAGGTAGCGCCCAAGCCGCCGCGATTCTGGAGAACTTTGACGAATTTTTGCCCAAGCTCTGGCTGGTTAAACCCAAGGCGAGCGAAATTCAAGACTTATTGGCCACCTTGGTCAACGCGG
Source organism: Halothiobacillus neapolitanus (assembly GCA_022730245.1). Taxonomy (GTDB): domain Bacteria; phylum Pseudomonadota; class Gammaproteobacteria; order Halothiobacillales; family Halothiobacillaceae; genus Halothiobacillus; species Halothiobacillus neapolitanus_A. Next base: position 8,485 of record DZCK01000043.1, on the reverse strand, counting down.
CGTAATTTGACGCCATGCGATTAAAAGCCCCGCGTGTTGCGGGGCTTTTTTATGGCGGCTTTTGCTTAATGTGATGTCAATTCAAAACGTTATTTCGCCCATGGCCACCGCTTAGGCTAAGCGCGGGGGCGGCACTTGCTGTTGCAGTCGGGCGCGACGATTTTGAACACACAACCCCGCTGCCGGAGGTGTTGCGTTTGAGGGCTGAACGCCGCCCGTGCGCTTTGGCAGGCGATCGGGCTGCTATGAGCGTGGCTTGCGGTGGGGTAATGGCTGATCCGATAAAATGGCATGGGCAATATCCACCAATTTTGCGCCCTGATTCATGGCCTGTTTTTGCATGTGGGCGTAGGCCGCCTCTTCTTTGAGATTATGTTGGCGCATCAATTCGCTCTTGGCGCGCTCAATGGTTTTACGCTCACTGAGTGCGTGGCGCGCGGCTTCCATTTCGATGCTCATGGCTTGTAGGCGGATTGTTTGGGCGTGCAGTAAGTCGAGGATGGATCGACCGAGTTGAGCGCCGGGGTTATCGGCAGGCGAGCTGCCCAAGGCTACGGCCTGAACATTAAATAAACGCGCCGTGGGGAATGGGGTGGGCGCATCGAGCAAGGCCAGCCGCGAAAGTAGGGTGCTGTGATTCTCTAAATCATGTTGCGCTATTTGAATTTTTTCTGCACACAGGGCACGCAAGCGCGTGGTTTGTTCCTGCTCCATGGTTTTCATCCAATCGATCCGTTGGGAGGCCAGATCGAACCAAATTTCGGCCAATTGCGGGCTCACGGGCGTGGCTGGCGTGGTTCGTTCGGCCACCCCTTTGAGCTGGGCAATTTGGCTGTGGATGTCTTGTTGTTCATAGTCGGACCATTGCGCTCTAAAAACGGGGTCGGCAAATTCAGAAAAAATCTCCAAACACCGCTGCTGGCCCGCGTCGAGAAACTGCATTTTATCCCGCAGGGCGGGCTCAAAATAGCCGCTAATAAACCCCACAACGCCGATGGCCCGCGCTTGCCCCGCTAATTCTTTGGCCTGCATAAAATTAAATAGCGCCACTAAAGCGCGGGTGATATGCGGATCAACCGCCGTGTCGGCTGCCTCGAATACCACGGCCAGCAGGGCGTTAATTAAGTGTGTGAACGATTGGATGGATTCATCGGCGGTAATTAATTGATCTTCGATTTTTTGGCGCAGACGGGGTAAATCATCCAACAGGTACACCGCCAGCGCGACCCGATTGAGCAGGCGGATGCGATCCGCCGAACAACGAGAATACTGATTGAGGTGATCAAAGCAGGCTCTTAACGCGAGGATATCGGTTTGACTTTGCGCGGAAAGTTGTCTGAGGCCTTCAGCAAAACGCGACTGGATTCCCCCTAAATGTAAATTGGAAAAGCCCCGTTCCCGTTGCAGCGAGTGAATCGTGTGGCTCACGGCGCTGACAAGCTCACTGGTAACGGCCAGATTCTCTAAGGCCTGTAATTCACCCTGCCGTGCGGCCAGCATGAACTCAAAAACGGTGGTCATATTTGGGCGGCCTCTGCCGGGCGGTTTGCACCGAGCTTAATGGGTGCCAGCCAAGCCCTGGGCGCTTGTGCACATCCGGTCGATCATGGTTTTTGAGGGGTTGCCCGCACAGCTTAGACGGTCATGCGGGCGCGGTAAATCAAAGATTACAATTTTATGCCATCGTGCCGACCGCGCGGCAGGCTTGCATCAGGATGCGTCATGCGCTCAAGCATTTTGCTTTAATATCGTGCAAGCGCAGGCAATTAAAAAAATAACTTATTGGTTTTATTGATATTTATTGATGGCACGCATTCTGCTTTATGAATGCTTAGCCAAATCCAAATTGAGTTGGCTTTAAGTTATCAAGACAAAGGCGTCTTGCCCGTTGAGTGTTCACTCTACTCTGCGGGCAGACGCCTTTTTGCTTTTGATTACCCACCGAAAATGTAATCCATCTCGAAAGCGAGGAGCTATGAATCATGAATATCAAAGAATTTAAGCAGGCCGGTCATTGGCCGACCCTGCTCTCGGCATTTTTGTATTTCGATGTGTCGTTTATGGTTTGGGTGGTGCTGGGGCCGCTCTCGCTCTACATCACGCAAGATTTGCATATTCCCTTGGCGGAAAAATTTACCCTTGTGGCCATTCCGATTTTATTCGGCGCTTTTTTACGCATTCCGCTCGGCATGCTGGCCGACCAAATCGGCCCTAAACGGGCGGGGCAGATGGCGCAGTTAATCGTTATGGCGGCGATGGGTTATGTGTTTTTATTCGGCCTGCACTCAAAGCTGGATGTTGAAATTTTAGGCGTGTTCTTAGGCTTAGCCGGCGCAAGCTTTGCGGTGGCTTTGCCCCAAGCCAGCCGCTGGTATCCGCCCAAATTTCAAGGCGTGGTGCTGGGTATTGCCGGTGCGGGCAACTTAGGCGTGGTGCTGGATTCTATGATTGTGCCCACGTTGGCCGAGTCCTTTGGTTGGCAAGCCGTGTTTGGCTTTTTGCTGATTCCGCTCGGCTTGGTGTTCATCATCTATTCAATTTTGGTTAAAGATGCGCCCGAAGCGCGCAAAGCCGTTTCGCTTAAAAACTATGGCCTGCTGCTGAAAGATGCCGATACGTGGTGGTTTATGTTTTTCTATTCCATCACCTTCGGCGGCTTTGTGGGCTTGGGCAATGCCCTGCCACTGTACTTTACCAACTGGTATCACGTTTCTGGCGTTGCCGCCGGCATGATGGTGGCTATCGTGGTGGCGGGCGGCTCTTTGTTTCGGCCCATCGGCGGGCTGGTCGCCGATCGCATGGGGGGTATTCGGGCGCTTTCGCTGCTGTTTGTGGTGGTGGCGTTAAGTTATTTTGTGGTGGCATTAATGCCCGCAGGCCCCGCGCCGCTGGCCAATGAAATGGCGCAGGCTAAAGTGGCCGGTTGGGGCTTATTTGAAATGCCCGCCATTGCTTGGGCCTCCACGTTGGTGTTTTTTATCGGCGCGGTTGGTTTAGGAATGGGCAATGGCTCGGTGTTTCAATTGGTGCCCTTACGCTTTCGCGGTGAAATTGGGGTCATGACGGGCTTGGTGGGTGCTGCGGGCGGGTTTGGTGGGTTCTTTCTGGCTCAAGCCATGGGCATGTCGTATGCCAGCACCCATAGTTTTATGACCGGCTTTATGGTGTTCGCCTGCTTGCCCCTGATTGGTTTGGGCGGGTTATTTATGGTGAAAAAACGCTGGCGTACCACATGGGGTGCCGCCTCTGGCGCACAGGTGTAAGCCTTGATGAATGCACCTGCAGGCTCCGCATCAAAAACACCCCGCGCAGAGCTTGAGCTTGCCGTGGGATTAGCGAGCGCAGCTGGCCGCCGCCCCGATAATCAAGATTTTGCGGCGTATCACATCCCCGATGAGCCCGCGTTAAGCCATGTGGGTGCCGCTTTTGTGGTGGCCGATGGCGTGGGCGGGCATAAAGGCGGGCGGGTCGCGGCAGAGCTGGGTGTGCGGGGGTTTTTAGAAGGCTATTACGCCCTGCCCGATACGCTGGGGGTTGAGCCGCTTGCCGCGCGTGCATTGGGCGCCATTAATCGCTGGATTCATGCCCAAGGCCAGTGCGACACTCATTTAACCGGCATGGCCAGCACCTTAAGCGCGGTGATTATACGCGGGCGATTACTGCACAGCGTGCATCTGGGCGATACCCGAATTTATCGGTTACGCGCGGGGCGACTGGCATGCTTAACGCAAGATCACACGCTAAAACACCCCGATCAGCAGCATGTGTTGTATCGCGCGTTGGGCATTGAGGCCGAGGCGCGTGCCGATCACGCGGTGCATAGCCTGCAACCCAGCGATCGGATACTCATTTGTAGTGATGGTCTTTATGGCGCGGTACGAGAGCCCGTCATTCAGCGCATATTGGCCGAAAATTTAGCCGCCGAGCACACCGCAGAGCGTTTATTGGCAGCCGCATTAGAATCTGGCAGCCAAGATAATATCACCGCGTTAATTGTCGATATTCTGGATGTGCCCCGGGCTAATCAAGGGGATTTTGAGCGCGAAATCGCCCCTTATGCGCAGATTGCCTTACCCAAAATCGGCAGCACGATTGATGGGTTTTATGTGCTGCGGGTTATATCAAACGGGCAATACAGCCGCCTTTATTTGGCTGAAGACCGAATGCAGCCAAACCATCCTGCCCGGGTATTAAAATTCCCGCAGCCACGTGCCGCCAGCGATGCGGAATATCGGCAAGCCTTTGTGCGTGAAGCAATGATTGGCCAGCAGGTTAACAGCCCGTGGATTGTTCCCACACTCAGCCTATCGCCAGGGCGCCAAACCGCGTTATACAGCGTCATGCCGTATTTTGAAGGCCGCACCTTAGCGCAATTTATTGCGGCGCATCATCCCATTGATCGCAACACGGGCATCGGGCTTGCGCTCAAACTGTGCAAGGCGGTGTATGCCCTGCACCGCCAGCGGATTATTCATCGGGACATCAAACCGGAGAATATTTTTTTACTGCATGATGGCGGGCTTAAGCTCTTGGATTTAGGTGCCGCACACCTACCCGGCTGGGAAACCCCGTTCGAACAGGCTGGCACGCTCGAAAGCATCCCCGGCACCCCGAGTTTTATGGCGCCCGAACAATTTCAGCACGAACGCGGCAACATCGCATCCGATATCTATAGCCTTGGGGTTACCCTTTTTTTTATGTTTACCCGTCATTATCCGTATGGCGAAATTGAACCGTTTACCACCCCGCGATTTGCAAAGCGAAAAAGGCTGAATCACTACCGCGCCGATTTACCCGTGTGGCTAGATCGGCTATGCCATCAATGCGTCAGCGATAACCCCGCCGAGCGCCCGCAAGACAGCATGGAGCTGGCTTTTGAGCTAGAGCAAGGGCAGGCCGGTAATGCCAATACAAAGCCCGCATTCACACCGCTGCTGGCACGCAACCCGCTGTTATTTTGGCAAGTTGTCAGCGGGCTTTTGTGGGTGGCGTGGCTTGCCACGCTCATTATTAAATGGTGATTGCACCTCTGTGCTTTAAGCCCGTTTGCCCTTTATTCATTCAACCCACGCGGGGTTTTGCCTTAATTTGGTGCGTTTGGGCAAAGCGCTAAACACCTAACCAATTGATAAAATAAGGTTTATAAGGTGGCACACAACCTGCTTAATCTTTATTAAGAATAAATTTTAAGGAAAACCGGTATCGGTTTCTAAGATTTGACCATTTAACTTAAGACAAAGGCGTCTTTCCTGCGAACCAGCTTGGCTGCGTTTTGCAAGAAGGGCGCTTTTTTATTTGGAGCAAACCCATGATTCGCCCCCGCCTGATTGTAATTGGAAATGGCATGGCCGGCATACGCACGGTCGAAGAGTTACTCAAACTCAAACCCGATTTGTACGACATCACCGTATTCGGCGATGAGCCCTATCCCAATTACAACCGCATCATGCTCTCGCCTGTTTTGGCCAAAGAGCAAACCATCCCCGACATTATTTTGAACGATGACGCGTGGTACGCCGAACACAACATCGCCCTGTATAAAGGCGTGCGGGTGGAGCGGATTGATCGGGTGAAACGTGAAGTGATTACGCAATCGGGGCAAGCCCACCCCTATGATCGGGTGCTGATTGCCACCGGATCGCGCGCGTTTATTCCGCCCTTACCCGGTGCCGATTTGCCCGGCGTGGTGGGGTTTCGCAGTATTGCCGATGTGGATGCCATGCTGGCGGTGTGCCGCGTGGGTGGGCATGCGGTCGTGATTGGCGGCGGGCTGTTGGGGCTGGAAGCCGCCGCCGGTTTAGTGACCCACGGCATGCATGTGACCGTATTGCATCGCAACGGCAATGTCATGGATCGCCAGCTGGATTCTGCGGCGGGGCGCATTCTTGAAAAAACGCTGGAAGCCAAGGGCATTGTCATCCGTTTGAATGCCCACACCAGTGCCTTAAAGGGCACCGAGCGGGTTGAGGCGGTGGTGTTAAAAGATGGTGCCCAGCTGCCCGCCGATTTGGTGGTGATGGCCGCGGGCATTCGCCCCAATATGGATGTGGCAAAAAATAGCGGCATTTACTGCGAAAGCGGCATTGTGGTCGATGACACTTTGCAAACCTATGATCCCAAAGTGTATGCCGTGGGCGAATGCGTGCAGCACCGCAAGGCATGCTATGGCTTAGTGGCGCCCTTGTTTGAGCAAGCCAAAGTGTGCGCGAATCATTTAGCCCACTACGGCATTGCCAAATACATAGGCTCGATGACTTCAACCAAGCTCAAGGTAACGGGTGTTGATGTGTTCTCCGCTGGGGAAATTGCCGCCCAGCCGCACCATGAAGAAATCGTGCTGGCCGATGCGGCACGCGGCGTCTACAAAAAAGTGCTGCTGAATAACAACGTGGTTGAAGGCGCGGTGATGGTGGGCGATACGCTCGATGGCGCGTGGTATTTTCAACTCATGCGCGATAAAACCGATGTGACGGCACTGCGCGAACACTTGCTGTTTGGCCAGGCGCATGTGGGTGACTCGGGGCATGGCGCCAAAGCCCGCGTGGCGAGCCTGCCTGATTCCGCCGAAATTTGCGGCTGCAATGGCGTGTGCAAAGGCGATGTGGTTAAAGCCATTACCGAGCTTAAATTATTTACGCTCGATGAGGTGCGCGCGCATACCAAAGCCTCGGCCTCGTGCGGCTCGTGCACCGGTTTGGTTGAAGATTTGCTTGCCTCAACCTTGGGCGGTGATTACTCGGCCGCGCCATCGGTTAAACCCATTTGCAGCTGCACCGATGCCACCCACGATGCGGTGCGCGCGGGTATTTATCGCCACGAACTTAAAACTATCCGCGCCATTTTTGAACAGTTTGCCTGGCAAACCGCCGATGGCTGCGCCAAATGTCGCCCCGCGCTGAATTATTACCTGCTCTGCGCCTGGCCCGATACCTATCAGGATGATCCGCAATCGCGCTTCATCAACGAGCGCGTGCACGCCAACATTCAAAAAGATGGCACCTATTCGGTCATTCCGCGCATTTGGGGCGGGGTGACATCCCCGCACGAATTACGCGCCATTGCCGATGTGGCTGAGCGCTATGCCATTCCCACCGTAAAAATTACCGGCGGCCAACGCATTGATTTATTGGGCGTTAAAAAAGAAGCCTTACCCGATGTGTGGCGTGATTTGAGTGCCGCCGGTTTTGTTTCTGGCCACGGCTACGCCAAAGCGCTGCGCACGGTAAAAACCTGCGTTGGTAAAGAATGGTGCCGGTTTGGCACGCAAGATTCCACCGCGCTCGGCATTCGCTTAGAGCAACTCACCTGGGGCTCGTGGATGCCGCATAAATTCAAAATTGCCGTATCGGGCTGCCCGCGCAACTGCGCCGAAGCCACGGTAAAAGATTTGGGCGTGGTGTGCGTGGATTCAGGCTACGAGCTTTCGGTCGGCGGCAATGCCGGCATCAAAGTGCGCGTGACCGATTTTCTCTGCAAGGTCGCAACCGAAGAGGAGGTAATCGAATACACCACGGCCTTCATTCAAATGTACCGCGAAGAAGCGCATTACCTCGATCGCACCGCGCCGTGGATTGAGCGCGTGGGCCTGCCCTACATTCAGCGCCGCTTAATTGAAGACTCCGCCGGGCGCAAAGCACTCGCCGAGCGGTTCACCTTCTCGCAGCAATTTTTCCAAATCGACCCGTGGCTTGAGCGCAGCGAGGGCAAAGATGCCCACGAATTTGCGCTGCCCTTAGAACTTGTGTGAGGCGCAATAACATGACAACGACCTGGTTTACTGTCGGCCTACTCACCGATATTCCGCGTTTGAGCGCTAAAGTTGTGACCGTGCAGGGCACCGCGATTGCGATTTTTCGCACCCAAACCGATGACGTGTTCGCACTGGAAGATCGCTGCCCGCACAAACAAGGGCCGCTCTCGCAAGGCATCGTGCACGATAAAAAAGTCACCTGTCCGCTGCATGGCTGGGTGATTGATCTGCATGACGGCACCGCCTTATCGCCCGATGAAGGCTGCACGCCCAGCTATCCCATTCGCATAAGCAAAGGGGTCATTGAGCTTGGGCTCGCACGGCTTGATGCGCTGGCCCGCACGATATGAACACCGCTTTGCGCCAAACCATTAAAACCACCTGCCCTTATTGTGGGGTTGGTTGCGGGGTGCTGGCCGAACAAAACACCGCTGGGGTCTGGTCGGTGCGGGGTGATCCGGCGCATCCGGCTAACTTTGGCCGCCTATGCTCTAAAGGCGCGGCACTGGCCGAAACCATTGAGCTGCCCGACCGGCTCACCACGCCACTCGCCCGCCAAACCGATGGCACACTTAAGCCGATCGGGTGGGATGCCGCGTTAGACCGCATCGCCGATGGGTTTCGCGCGGCGATAGATGAATTTGGCCCCGAATCGGTGGGCATTTATGTCTCCGGGCAAATTCTCACCGAAGATTATTACGTGGCCAACAAGCTCATGAAAGGCTTTATCGGCAG
>DZCK01000042.1 GCA_022730245.1 Halothiobacillus neapolitanus | reverse complement strand
GGCCTTGGCGCACTTTTAAGCCGAGGGCCGCAATTTTTGCCCCCGCGACATACACGCCTGGCGCGCCTTCTTTGCGCACGCCCAAAACGCCGCGCTCGGCCATAAAATCAATCACGCTTTGCTCTAGCGCATGCACCCATTCACGCACGCCGATGCCCGCACGTTTTAAATCAATCAGCGTATAGAGCACCAGCTGCCCAGGGCCATGATAGGTAACCTGACCACCGCGATCGGTGCGCACCACGGGAATGTCGCCTGCATCCAAAATATGCTCCGGCTGGCCATTTAGCCCCTGGGTAAAGATGGGCGCGTGGCTTAATAGCCAAAACTCATCTGGGGTTGATGCATCTCGGGCGGTGGTAAACAGCTGCATCTGCGCCAAAATATCGGCGTAATGGCACGGCTCGCCTAGGGTTTTAATCAAAATCAAAACAATCGGTTAAATTACAAACACATCTTCACATCGGGGTGCGCGGTGATTGCCCGATATAAATTATCAATTTGGCGTTTAGATGTGGCGGTGAAGGTGAGTGTCATGCCCACAAAATTGCCCTGTGCGCTGGGGCGGATGCGCCAAGCCGATTCAGGCACTACGCCCACATGCGCTTGCGCAATGCCGCGAATGTCGGCATCAAAATCGGCCGTGGCGGGCCCCATAATTTTGATGGGAAATTCGCAGGGAAATTCGAGTAAGGTTTCCCGCTCAAGCGCTGCCTCTTCGCTTTTAACCGCTTCCTGATGCGCTAACTCAGTGGCGGCTTGATCGGTTAAAAACTCGTTCATAACACATCCCGCTGTAATTTAAGTTGCTGAAAGGCATGATTGAGTTGCTTCCAAACGGCGCCTAAATGGCCATCGCCCACAGGATGTTCGTTGATGCGGGTAATGGGCAGCAAATCTCGGGTGGAGCTGGTCATAAATACTTCGCTCGCATCAAATAACCGATCAAACGGAATGGGGCATTCCAGCAGGGGCAATTGGCCTTGGCTTCGCACCATATCAACCAGCCGGTTACGGGTAACCCCGCCTAAAATATGCGGCCCCAACGGCGCGGTGAGCAACTCGCCATCAATGACGGCAAATAAATTTGAAGCCGCACCCTCAAGCGCAATGCCTTCACGCACCAAAATTGCCTCAGCGGCGCCCGCCGCGACCGCCTGTTGTCGCGCCATGATGTTGGGCAACAGGTTAACGCTTTTTATATCGCAGCGATTCCAGCGTAAATCCGGCACGGTAATGGCGCGGGCACCCTGCGTGGAAATAGCCTCGGATACCGCCGCTATGGGGCTGGCGCTGGCTAAAACCGTGGGGGCAACCGGCGGATTGGGGTAGGCATGATCGCGTTTGGCGGGCGTGCCGCGTGATACCTGAATGTAGATCGACACATCCCTACTTGGGCACTCGGCCACTAAGCGATTGATTACCGCATGCCATTTTGCATCCGATAACGGATTAACGATGTCGATTTCAGCCAAACTGCGCGCCAGCCGAGCTAAGTGCGCCGCCGCCCCAAATAGCTGTTTGTTGAAGGCAGGAATGACCTCATACACGCCATCGCCAAATAAAAAACCGCGATCAAAAACAGACACTTTGGCTTGATCGGGCGCTACCCAATGGCCATTAAAAAAAACTTCGTTCATAACACGCTCAAAAGTCACAAATCAATTAAAACCACAGACGCACGCCATCGACCATTTTCTTGAAAAACCCACCTTCAGGCACTGCTTTGAGTGCCACCACATCACGCTCGGCAATGACTTTATCACCCATTTTCACGGTGAGTGTGCCCACCGCTTGATTAACAACCAGCGGTGCGATGAGTTTGGGATTAACCGTCATTGAGACGCTGACATTTTTTGCCTGATCTTTAGGCACTAAAACAACTAAATCTTGCGACAGCCCGATAGGCACATTGTTTTCTGACCCCTTAAATACAACCGGGGTGGCCAATACTTCGTTCGCTTTGCGCACGGCAACATTTTCATAAAAGCGAAAACCATAGTTCAACAAGGCTTCGGCTTCATTATTGCGCGCATCATCACTTTCGGTACCCAACACGACCGCGATTAACCGCATGCCATTTTGCTGGCCGGATGTGGCTAAACAATAGCCGGCTTCTTCGGTGTGGCCGGTTTTACCGCCATCGATCCAGTTATCGCGGAACAAGAGTTTTTCCCGATTGAGCTGTTTAATGCCATTCCATGTGAATTCTTTTTGCCGGAAAAACTCGTGGTAATACTCGGGGAATTTTCGTACCAGATCGTTAAACAATAGGCTGATGTCTCGCGCGGACATGACATGGCCATCGGCCGGCCAGCCGGTGGGGTCTTCATAATGGGTATTTACCATGCCCAGTTTTTTAGCGGTGGCGTTCATTTGCGCCACAAAACTTGCTTGATTACCGCCCACATATTCGGCCAAAGCCGTGGCCGCATCGTTACCCGATTGCACAATCATGCCGCGCAGCAAATTTTTGACACTCACCTGCGTGCCCACCTCGATAAACATTTTCGAGCCTTGCATTTGCCACGCATTCTTGCTGATGGTGACCATATCGTTCATGTGGATATCGCCCGCTTTGAGCGCGGTAAACACGAGATACGAGGTCATAAGCTTGGTAATACTGGCAGGCGGCACGGGTTGATCGGCATTTTTTTGCGCGATAATTTGTCCGGTATTCGCATCCAAAAGCACGTACGATCGCGCCGATAGAACGGGCGCACCTGGCACGGGTAGTGCAGCTTTGGGATCAACTTTGGGGACGGGGTTGACGCTCGGCACAGGGTTGACGCTCGGTACCGCATTCGTTGCGGGCGCAGCCATAGCGGTTGATAAGGCCGCCGAACCCGTTATGGCGGTTGCCGCCCACGTTACCGAGAATACTAAAGCCAAAGACATGGCACGTCGGGGCTGATTCCACTGCTTTTGTTGATTGCTCGTCATTTATTGTTCCACTACCATTTGCGCGTTTTCAAAACCGATTGTTCGTAATTGATTCATTGTTTGATCAAATTCATTGAGTGAGGCCACAGGCCCAATCCGCACGCGGCTGAGTGCCCCAATGGGCACAACCACCACCGATTTCAGCCCTGCTTGCTCTAATTTTCGTTGCACATTCATCACGTTGGTCGCATCACTAAACGCCCCGACTTGAATAAATACATCTTGCCCCCACGCGGCTTGTGGAATCGCTGGCTTCACATAAACCGGTGCCGCCACTTCTGCCATGGGGCTTGGGGGCTGCATGGGCGCGGCTTGCACGATGGCCTGCGGCGATTGCATGGCCAAATCAGCAGGCACCGGCGGGTTATCGGGCGTTACCACCTTGATGTCCACCATGGCGGTGCCTCGGCCGATCATGCCAATTTTTTTGGCCGCTGCGTACGATAAATCAATGAGGCGATTCGACACAAACGGCCCACGATCGTTCACCCGCACAATGGCTTGCTTGCCGTTTTCAAGGTTGGTTACCTGCACATAGGCGGGAATCCGCAAGGTTTTATGCGCCGCGGTCATCGCATACATGTTGTACCGCTCGCCACTGGCGGTAGATTTGCTTTGAAAATCTGGCCCATACCAAGAGGCGATGCCTTGGGCATCGTAACCGGCATTATTTGCGAGCACATGGTAGGTGCGACCCAGCACGTTATAACTGGATGGATTAATGCGCTTGGGCTGATTTTCAAAGCGCGGCATCGCGTTTTCGGTCGCAGCCTCGCTGGGGTTTAAGCGCGGTCCTGTTGAGCAGCCAGAAAGCAACAGTGCACCCAGCAAAATGCTTGCACCCAACCAAATTCCCAAATGCCGAAACCTATAACGCATATCGGTTTACTCAGCGGGCTGTGCTTGGGCTTCGGTGCTGGCCACCGATGCGCGCGCCGCCGTTATCGCTTGGCTGAGTTGCCACACCGCCATCGCATAGAGCGTGCTGTGGTTGTACCGGGTAATAACATAAAAATTGTTCAGCCCAACCCAATACGCCACGCCATCGGGCCCTGTGAGGGTAAATAGCATGACTTTTTCGCTATCGGGCAAATATAAATCTTTCGGCAGCGCAATGCCCCATTGGCGCAGTTGGCCGATGGTGACTTTGGGCTTGAGATTGCGCGCGGCATTTAAGTAATCAGCCACTTGCGCGGTGTTTTTTACATCGACCTCAAAACCCACAGGACCGCCTGCAACCCAGCCATGCTCAGCAAAATAATTGGCGACACTGGCAAAAACATCCGCATCGGAATGCCATAAATCGCGCTTGCCATCGCCATCGCCATCCACCGCTAATGCCAAATAGCTGGAGGGAATAAATTGGGGCATACCCATCGCACCGGCGTAGCTACCCAGCGCATCGTTCATGTCGATATGCTCTTTGGCCGCCAGCTTGAAAAAATCCATCAACTGACCGCGAAAAAAAGCCCCGCGCTTGGGGTAATCAAAACCTAAAGTTGCTAAGGCATCAATCACCCGATAATTACCCATACGCTCACCATAAAAGGTTTCAACCCCCACAATGGCGACAATAATGGCGGGATCCACCCCGTATTTTTTGCTAATGGCTTCTAAATCCGCCGCGTATTTATTCCAAAAAATAACCCCATCGGCAATCCGCTTAGGCGTAATAAAAATAGGCCGATACTGCGCCCAGGTTTTTGATTCTGCCGGCCGGTTCATGGCGGCAACAATGCTGCTTTGGTATTTCGCATCATCCAGCCATTGTTGAATTTCGGCTAGCGGCAAACCGGTTTTTTGGGCGGCATCCCGAGCAAAAGCAGCCACATCTGCACGCTGGGCATAATCACCGGGCGACTGGGTTACTTCTTGAGGCGCAGCTTGAGCTGAGGCAGCACAAAAGGCCAAACTAAAAGCCATCATTACAGGCATCAGCCGATTAAAAGGGGCTGAGCTTGACCGTAATTCATTCATCGTTCATGTCCTAAAAAGCTGCGTTGCGTGCGAATACTCATCAGCATACCCAAAGCAATCATGATGGTCACGAGCGCTGTGCCGCCATAACTCATGAGCGGCAACGGCACACCCACCACGGGTAAAATACCGATCACCATACCGGCATTAACAAAAACATACACAAGAAAGGTCATTGAAATAGCCGCTGCCAGCATTCGCCCCGCCGTTGATTCTGCATACGCGGCAATCATCAAACCGCGCCAAATAACCGCTAAATACAAACTAAATAAAATAATCAGGCCCATTAAACCGAACTCTTCGGCATAAACGGCCAAAATAAAATCGGTGGTACCCTCGGGCAGAAAATTTAAATGTGATTGGGTGCCTTGCAGCCATCCCTTGCCCCAAATGCCGCCGGAACCAATTGCAATCATGGATTGAATGGTGTGATAGCCCGCGCCCAGTGGATCGGCCATCGGATTAAACAACGTGAGCACGCGCTCTTTTTGATAATCGTGCATCACATAAAACCACATCATGGGGGCGGCCGCAGAAACCGCTAGCACAAAAGCCAACACATACCACCACGATAAGCCGGCAAAAAAGAGCACGAAAATGCCGGCCATCATCACCAAAATGGCCGTACCCAAATCGGGCTGCAAAATAATCAAAATAGTGGGCACGGCGATCAGCATCAGAGCAATCAGCACATCCAAAAAACGTGGCGGCAGCGGGCGTTTGGCAAAAAACCAAGCCAACATCATGGGCATACCGAGCTTTAATATTTCAGCCGGTTGAAAACGAATAAAACCTAAATCGAGCCAACGGCGCGCGCCTTTGCCAATATCACCAAACAAATACACCGCGACCAGCAACAGCACCACAAAGCCAAACAACCACGGCGCAATGCTAAAGAAAAACCGTTGGGGAATTTGGGCAATCGCCAGCATCAATAAAAAAGCCAAAGCAAAGCGAAACGCACTTTTTTCCACCCAAACCACGCTTTGCTCAGAAGCGGAGTACCCGGCCACCAAGCCAATCGCGGCAATGAGCATCAAAAACAACAACAACACCGGGTCGTAGTTAATCCGGCGGATTACCGCAAGAATCAATGCGGCTTTTTGCGGCCAATGTGTGCTGCCACCCAAAGGGCCGCCCCGATGAAGCCGTTCGCCCCCACCCGTGGGGTGTTTGCGGGTAAGTTTAATGGCCATAATTTATCGTTAAAGTTAGTCGCAAGGCTTAATCACCGTGGTTAGTCAATTCAATTTTAACGGGGGCTTTCGCCTGATAACCCAAGGCGTAATCCATAATTTTGCGCGCCATAGGGGCGGTGGTGCCTGCACCGCTGCCGCCGTGTTCCGCAATAATCGCCACGGCAATGCGGGGATTATCGTAGGGGGCAAAGCCAATAAATAAAGCATGATCGTGCAGCTTTTGCGCCAGCGCTTTGGCGTTGTAGCGGGCATTTTGCGCCACGGTGAACACTTGCGCGGTGCCGGTTTTACCCGCAATTAAATAGGGGGCCGCAATTCGGCGTGCCGTGCCTTTAGGGCTGTTCACCACATCGAACATGCCGTGGCGCACATCGGTCCAGTAGCTTTCGTGATTCATCACAATGGAGGGTTCGGCTAATTCATTGGTTTTAACCAGCCACGGGCGAAAACGCTTGCCCGATTCCGCCAAGGTGGACGTGGTTTGCGCCAGTTGCAAAATGGTGGTGAGCATATAGCCCTGACCAATGCCGGCAATAACGGTTTCACCGGGATACCACGCCTGATTTTTCGTTTTGCGCTTCCACTCGCGAGAGGGCACTAATCCTGAGGATTCGCCCGGCAAATCAATCCCTGTTTTGGCGCCTAAACCAAATTCGGTTAAAAACTGATGCAGCCGATCGATGCCTAATCGGAAGGCTAAATCATAAAAATACACATCGCAGGATTGGGTGATGGCGTCATCAAGGGTCACCCAGCCATGACCCCAGCGTTGCCAATCACGATAGTGGTGTTCATCGCCCGGAATTTGAAAATAGGGGCCGGCAAAAAACTTCTTGTTCGGGTCAACTATGCCGGCTTGCAGACCAGCGAGTGCCATAACCGGCTTAATGGTGGAACCCGGCGGGTAGGTGGCGGTCATCGCGCGATCAAACAAAGGCCGTTCGGGGTCATCCAGCAAGGCTTTATAATTTTTTTGGCTGATGCCATCGACAAATAAATTGGGATCAAAGCTCGGGCGGGAAACCATCGCTTTGATTGCGCCCGTGCGCGGGTCTTCTACCACCACGGCACCACTAAACGCGCCGAGGGCCGCCGCCGCAATGCCCTGCAAAGGCACATCTAAACTTAAATGAATATCTTTGCCCGGGATGGGCCGCACAATCTTAAGCACTTTAACGACCCGCCCCAAGGCATCGACCTCTACTTCTTTATGGCCGGGCGTGCCGTGCAGCACCTCTTCGTATTGTCGCTCAATGCCTGATTTACCAATATATTGCGTGCCTTGATACACATCAGGGTTAATTCTTTTTAAATCAGCCACATTAATGCGACCCACATAGCCCACCACATGCGCCAGCAACTGCCGATAGGGATACACGCGCTTTAAGCTCGATTGAATTTCAACCCCGGGCAACCACGGTTGGAGTTGCGCGATTTTGGCCATTTCAAACGGGGTAAGGTCCGATTTAACTAACATGGGATCAAACGAACGGCCAAACCGAAGCCGCTCGCGCAGATCGCTCATCGTGTCGTCGTCTAAATTGAGTGCCTCTTGCAAAATACTAAGCTCTTGCTTGAGGTTGGTTGCATCTTCACGGGTGATTTGCACCTGAAAGGTGGCGATATTATCGGCAACGACGCGGCCGGCATCATCAAAAATTCGTCCCCGCTCAGGGGGAATAACGAGGGTACGGGTGCGATTACTTTCTGCCAATTCAGAAAAATGAGCGTGGCGATCCACCTGTAAAAAGGCGGCGCGCCAGATCAAAATAGCAAAGACGGATAGCGCAATAAACGCCGCCAACAGAATGCGGCGACGAAAAATCTGCCGTGCCTGATGGCGGGTATCAACCCCGTGATCCTCAAGCCGCACCGGCTCTGACGAACGCCAAGCATCACGAATACTCATAACGCAGGCTTACACGCCCCAACACGGGGTTGCGCCCGAAAAGTGGCTCACGCTTTTTCGAACCGCGCGATAGATGCCTCAATTTCTGCGCAAGCGGCGGCTTTATCGGCCCAGCCATCCACCCGCACCCATTTACCCACCTCTAACGCTTTGTACTGCTCAAAAAAGTGCTTGATTTGGCCTAATAATAATTCGGGCAGATCAGTCGCCTCGATAATATGGTTATAGAGCGGGGTTAATTTGCTGTGTGGTACGGCGATAATTTTGGCATCAACGCCCGATTCATCGGTCATTTTCAGCATGCCTACCGGCCGGGCGCGAATCACCGAGCCGGGCATCAGCGGCGTAGGCGTGACCACCAGCACATCGACCGGATCGCCATCTTCAGAGAGCGTATTGGGTACAAAACCATAGTTGGCCGGATAAAACATAGCCGTTGCCATGAAGCGATCGACCAGTAAGGCACCCGAATCTTTATCGACCTCGTATTTAATAGGCGCCCCTTGAGCCGGAATTTCAATCACAACAAAAATATCTTCGGGCACCGCTTTACCGGCGGGAATTTTGGCTAAATCCATGGTTTTCTCCTACAAAAGTCAACAATATAAAAATAAAAACTCCGCCACGCTGCGCATCCTGTTTTAAAGATAACGCGCCGAGATAACGCATCACAGCAAAGTTTGCGTATTATACGGACTTTAACTTCAGCACGTTGGTTCCCAAAGCCCCTCGGGGCAAGATGCCATGGCTTAAACTCGACAAATAGGTTTTCATTCATGCGGATTGTTCTTCTCGGCGCCCCCGGCTCTGGCAAAGGTACCCAAGCCAAACAATTGGTTGACCACTACGGGGTGGTGCAAATTTCAACCGGCGATTTATTGCGCGCCGCCGTGGCTTCGGGCTCCGAGTTGGGCAAAGCCGCCAAGGCCGCTATGGATGCCGGGCAATTGGTGAGTGATGACATCGTGCTCGGCATGATTAAAGAGCGCTTAAGCCAGCCCGACACCCAACGCGGCTACATTCTTGATGGTTTTCCACGCAATCTCACCCAGGCCGAGGCGTTAGATGTGCTACTCGATGGCATGAATCAATCGCTGCAAGCCGCCATTTCGCTTGAAGTGCCTTTTGATGATTTGATGCACCGCTTAACCGATCGGCAAACCTGCTCAAGCTGTGGCGCCATATTTAATCGCACAACCCACCCAAGCGCCGTGCCAGATGTGTGCGATGCCTGTGGCGGCACGCTCGTTCAGCGCGCCGATGACAACGCAGCCACCGTGCGCCATCGACTGAACGTATTTGAAGCGCAAACCGCCCCACTCATCGCTTACTACGAAAACCAAGGCAAGCTCGCCCGAATTGACGGTACCCGCCCGATTGCTGAAATCACGGAAAAATTCCATGATGTATTGGCAGGTTTGAACTGATAACCGGCAGGAACGCCTCGTCATGAACGTTAAAAATTGCACCAGGCAAAAGGCATTGCCGTCTGCCCCGCGTGCGGCTCTGCCTTATGCGGATCGCAAAATCGCCCTGCTTATGGGGCTTGCCTTGCTTGCCCCCTTTGTTTATGCCAACGCCCGTGCAGAGCCCAGCGATACCCGTTGCAGCCTGTGCCCACCCTTTGGGCCCGATCGCCCCCCGGTGGCACAAAGCCCACTGAACACCCCCACCCACGCCACGGCGGAGCATGCCCAATTTGAGCAAAACGGCGCCATCGTGCTGAAAGGGGAAGCAAAAATCATTCGCCCAACCGATCGAGTCACCGGCGATCAGCTCACCTATCAAAAGCAACCGGCTGAAAAAATCACCGCCCAAGGAGATGTGTGGTACGAAACCCCCGCCTTGAGCATGCAAGCGGCAAGCGGCTGGCTTTTGCCGCAAATTCACCAAGGTGAGTTAATCGATGCGCATTATTGGCTGAATAGTCGGCGTGCCTCAGGCAAGGCCGATAAAGTGACTCAGCAGTCTCAAATGCACTATCAGTTATATTCGGCCGATTTTTCCACCTGCCCCGCTGCGCACCGCGCATGGGATATTACGGCCAAACGCATTGATTTAAATCGAGATACCGGCAGTGGCGAGGCCTATGATGCCGTGCTTCACGCTGGGGGCGTTCCCATTTTTTACACGCCATATTTTCCGTTCCCCATTGATAATCGCCGCCAAAGTGGTTTGCTCTACCCAAGCTTTGGCAGCAGCACCTCGGGTGGGCTTGAATACGCCCAACCGTATTATTGGAATATCGCCTCGAATATGGACGCCACGGTGGGTCCGCATATTTTTACACGCCGAGGAGTGGGGCTTGATGCCGAGTGGCGCTTTTTGCACCGTTTTGGCGATCAGGGCTTAGGCACCGATCAGGTGAATTTATTTTGGCTGCCCAATGATCGGGTGTATGGCAGCCAGCGCTGGCAGCTGGCGGTTAAAGATCAGGCGCAAGTGTTGCCGAATTTAAATTACGCACTCAACATTAATCGGGTATCGGATCAGCAGTTTTTCCGCGATTTTTCGACCAACCTCGACCAAGCCACCACTGATAATTTAGCGAGCCAATTTAATCTCAACGCCACGGCGGGTGGCTGGGCTTTGGGTTTAATGGCATTGCAATATCAAACGGTGAATCCGTTAATCCCCGAGTCAGCCTACCCATACCGCATTTTGCCAAGGCTCACCGCCAGCCGAAATTTTGATTTAGGACGGGCCAATTTATCGCTCAATGCCGATGCCACCCGCTTCACCCAACCTTATGCGGGCAACACCACAGGCCAGCGCGTGCATGTGGCGCCTTCGCTTTATCATACGTTCCGCGCCAGTTGGTATGAGGTAACGCCCCGCGTCACGCTCGATGCCACTGCTTATCAGCTCAGCCGTGGGTTTAATGATCCGCTCTATCAAGCGGCAGATCATATCAATAACCCGACCCGGGTTTTACCCATCACAAGCCTAGATTCCAAGCTCTTTTTCGAGCGCAGTTATGGGGCATCAGGGCGCTATCGGGCCGAGCTTGAGCCGCGCATGTATTACCTTAACGTGCCGTATCGAAATCAAACGGCCATCCCAATCTTTGATACGGGCTTAACCAACTTAAGTTACAGCCAATTATTTAGCCCCAATCGCTTCAGTGGGGGCGATCGAATCGCCGATGCCAACGCGTTAACCACCGGCGTGAGCTGGTCGCTGATTGATACCCAGCTTGGCACCGAGCCTTTAAGCCTGCGCTTGGCACAGCGTTATAACTTCACTGCCAGCCGGGTTATTCCTACGGTTAACCAAGGTGGATCAACCCTGGTCGCCGAGGTATACACCGATTTAAACCAGCACTGGAACGGCTCAATGACCGCCGAATACAACAGCGACACGGGGCATATAGGCCAAACTCAAAGCCGGTTTGGTTACCGCGCCTCCGACGGCAGCGTGGCAAATTTAAGTTATTTCACCAAACCCACCGACACGACCGCCGCCTATCGCCAAACCGATGCCTCTTTTGTTTGGCAGGCCGATCAGCACTGGCAAGTGCTGGGGCGCTTAGGGTACGACTTCACCCAGAAAAAGGTGGTTCAGGCACTCTTTGGGATGGGGTATGACTCCTGCTGCTGGGCCACGCGCATTGCCCTTAAACGCTATGTGGTAAACCCCGCGTTTAATGCCTCACCCACCGCCCCGCCCACTTATTCCAATGCCATTTTATTTGAGGTCGAACTCAAAGGCTTAGGCAGTTTGGGCAAGCCAAATCGCTTTCAGCAAGAAATTCTCGGTTATGATCAATAAATCTTGGGGCGGCAAGCCCCTGCGTTCAGGCCGCCTTATCACCACGCCACACAATTATTTGGTACCCAATATGCTAACCGTACACCCCAGCTTAAATAGCCAAAGCACCGCCCCAGCCAAAGCGAAACCCGCCCTGGTTTCTCTGGCCATAGCCGCCTGCTTACTCGCCACCGCCCCAAGCTTTGCGGCCAGCCCCACTGCGGCGCCCGTGGCAGGCGAGCAAATGCTCGATCGTATTGTGGCAGTGGTTAATCAATCGGTGATTACCCAACGGCAACTCAACGGGCAAATTCAGCTCGTTGCCATGCAAAATAAAATCCCCTTAAATCAGCTCAGCCCGTCGGATATAAAACAGCTTCAAGAGCGCGTTTTGGATCGTATGATTACCGAAAAAGTGGAGCTTGAACGCGCCAAACAACTGGGTATTGGCGTAGATGAAGCAAGGCTAGATGATGCGTTAAGCGGCATTGCCCAGCGCAATGGCATGAGCTTGGGGCAACTGCAGCAAGCGGTGACACAACAAGGCGATAACTGGACAAGCTATCGCGATAATATTCGCAAACAAATCACCATCGATGAGCTCAAAAAGCGCGAAGTCTATGAGCGCGTCAATATTACCGATCGCGAAGTGGATGATTACTTAAAGCAATACACCGGCGCTAATACCTCAACGACCGAATATCACCTCGCCCAAATTTTAATTAGCGTGCCTGAAAACGCCGCGCCTGCTCAGGTCGAGGCCGCTAAAAAGCGTGCCGATGCCGTCATCGCGGCTCTTAAATCGGGCGAATCTTTTGCGCAAGTTTCTGCCGAACGCTCCGATGCGCCCGATGCCACCAAAGGCGGCGATTTGGGCTGGCGCGATGCCTCTCGCATCCCAGGCCTGTTTGCCGATACCGTCAAAAGCTTAAAACCTGGTGAAATTAGCCGCATTATTCGCAGCCCCAACGGTTTTCACATCATTAAGCTTGATGGCGTGCGCACCGCCAGCGCGAACAATGCGGTGCTCACCGAATACGATGCCGAGCATGTGTTAATTCAAGTTAACAGCCAGCGTACCGCCGCCCAAGCGCGCGCAGAAGCCGATAATCTGCGCCAGCAAATTATCAGTGGCAAAGCCAGTTTTGCTGCCATCGCCGCCAAGTATTCTGATGACAAAGGCTCGGCCACCCAAGGCGGGCAGTTGGGTTGGGTAAAACCGGCCGACATGGTGCCCGAATTTGCCGATATGCTCGAAAAAACGCCCACAGGACAAATTAGCCCCGTCTTTCAAACCGAATACGGCTTCCACTTTCTTGAAGTGCTTAAAACTCGGGATGTCACCGTGCCCACCGAGACCCTGCGCGCCCAAGCCCGCCAAGCCATTGGCCAACGCCGCGCCGATGAAGATTTAGTAAATTACATCCGAAGGTTGCGTGCAGAGGCATATATCGACAATCGCCTAACCGGCACCATCAACGACGCCGCTGCACAATGACACCAGCGCCAGCCAATAACGCCACCCCACCCGGAACACTCCGCATCGCCCTCACCAGTGGCGAACCTGCCGGTATTGGGCCTGATTTATTGCTCGCGCTCGATCATAAGCA
>DZCK01000004.1:24389-43239 GCA_022730245.1 Halothiobacillus neapolitanus | reverse complement strand
GCGTTATCGGGCTTGGTGGGCGAGAAGGCCAACATGCGCAGGAAGGTCATTTCTAGCCCGATGCGGGCATTGGGCGCCCAAGCCATATGACGCCGACCCGTGCCTGCGATTTGGTACCATAATTGCAAAGTTTCTGCATCAATAGAACGCACTGTATCGGGCATTTGCACCCTGCTGGGCGAATCTGCAATCCATTGTTGTAACGATAATTGGTGTATCGCTTCAATTAGCTGTGTTAGCAAAATAACAGGCTCAACAGCGCGGTCTAACGCATCCTCGACACATTGGAATAAACGATCAGCTTGCTCTTCGGCAAGTGCTTCAATCATCGCCCAGATTAAATGATGATCGCTCAAACCGAGGATTTGGCTAATTTGTGAAGGCTCAAGTTTTCCGTCCGTAAATGCGATGGCTTGATCAAGCAAGCTCAACGCATCGCGCATGGATCCGTTAGCCGCTTCGGCAATGAGGTTTAATCCCGCAGGGTCGGCATTCATGTGCTCACGAAGGAGCACATCGGCTAAATGGGCTTGAATTTGCGTTACCGGCAACGCCCGTAAATTAAACTGTAAGCAACGGGATAATACGGTGACGGGTAATTTTTGCGGATCCGTCGTCGCAAGCAGAAATTTGACGTGCTCAGGGGGTTCTTCTAGGGTTTTTAATAACGCATTAAAGCTCGATTTTGAAAACATATGCACTTCATCAATCAAATAGATTTTGAAGCGACCACGCACTGGGGCGTACGCTATGTTATCGAGTAATTCCCGGGTATCGTCGACGCCCGTGCGTGATGCGGCATCCACCTCAATTAAATCGACAAACCGGCCTTGATCGATTTCTACACAGGCGTTGCATACGCCGCAGGGCGTGCTTGAAATGCCTTGTTCACAATTTAATGCTTTGGCAAAAATACGCGCAACAGTTGTTTTACCCACCCCGCGCGTGCCGGTGAATAAATAGGCATGGTGCAAGCGGCTCTTGTCGAGTGCATTAGTTAACGCTTGGAGTACATGCCCCTGCCCTACCATTTCAGCAAAGCTTTTCGGGCGCCATTTACGCGCAAGAACGAGGTAGCTCATGCCGGCATATCCCTGCTTTGAGGAAATTTGAAGAATGAGGTGGCATCCCGTACCCGCCGATCTCCGGCACCCAAGGCAACCGTTACCGTTGCTCCCTTCCGGGCCTGGCGGGTTTCACGGCGCATTGTCGCGAAGGGACGAATACGGAACACCATAGAAGCCATTTCTTGTTTAAAAAATGGAAACAAAATGTACCATAAACTCGGCTCTATGGCTATTAACACGTGCATCATGCGATGAGCAAAGCATCGAGCGCGGCCAGCAATGCAGCATTTTCAGCGGGTGTGCCGATGGTAATTCGCAGGTATTCGCTAATTCTGGGTTTATTAAAATGCCGAACGATCACATTGTGTGCGCGTAAACCTTGATATAACCCCAGCCCTGAATGATGCTTATGGGTCGCAAATACGAAATTAGCGCCTGAAGGTAAAATATCAAATCCACGCTGGTTTAATGCTTGCGATAATAAGGCTCGATTATGAATAATTTGCGCGCAAGTGGCAGAAAAATATTCATGATCTTCAAAAGCAGCCTTAGCACCCGCTAATGCTAAACGATCGAGTGGATAGGAGTTAAAACTGTCTTTAATTCGCACCAATGCCTCAATTAGCGTTGGATGCCCTAGCGCCAAACCCACACGCAAACCTGCCAAAGCGCGTGACTTTGATAATGATTGCGTTATCAATACATTAGAATAACGCGCGATTAAAGGAATGGCTGTGTCACCGCCAAAATCGATATAAGCCTCATCAATCACCACGACCGTATGGGGATGGGCTTTAATAATGGCTTCTATCTCATCAAGCGGCAATACGCGGCCAGTGGGCGCATTTGGGTTAGGAAAAATAATGCCGCCAAGGGGGGGTAATTGCGGTGAAATATAATCGGCAGCTTGGATTTTCAGGTGTTCATCCAAGGGAATGGTTTTAAATTCAATACCATACAGTTGGCAGTACACAGGATAAAAACTGTAGCTGATATCGGGAAATACAATTGGCTTACCGTGCGCCAATAAACCTTGAAAAACAAATGCTAATACTTCATCGGAGCCATTCCCCACAAAAACCTGTTCGGGTGCTAGGTGGTAATAAGTGGCAATGGTTTGACGCAATTCGTAGGCGGTTGGGTCGGGGTAGAGGCGAAGCGTATCATTCAACGCCCCAGCAATGGCAGCTATAACCTTGGGAGAAGGACCATAAGAATTTTCGTTGGTATTAAGCTTAACCAGCCCAACGCCTACCGGTTGCTCACCGGGAACATAAGGGTTGAGTGTTTTAACAACGTTCGACCATAAGGGAGAGTTCATACCCGATCCTTTGTTATAGTTCGCGGGGCTTAACGATGACTTTCTACGCGGTAACGCGCTGATTGGCCATGCGCGTGCAGCCCTTCAGCTTCGGCCAGTACCATGGCCATTTCACCCAATGTTTTGCTGCCCAAAGCAGAGGCATGAATAATACTGGTGCGTTTTTGAAAATCGTAAACGCCTAACGGTGATGAGAACCGCGCCGTGCCTGAGGTGGGCAAAACATGATTAGGCCCCGCGCAATAATCGCCCAGCGCCTCTGCCGTATATTTACCAACGAAAATAGCACCCGCATGCCGAATTTCAGCGACCCGATCGGCGGCATGTTCAAACGAAAGCTCTAAATGTTCGGGGGCAATGGTATTAATGAGCGCAATCGCTTCATCTAAATCAGCCACCTGAATTAACGCACCGCGCGTGGCAAGTGCGGTGCGAATAATTTCGGCGCGGGGCTGCTCGGTAATGAGTTGGGCAATGGCCTTAGCCACGTTATCGAGAAATGCGGCATCGGGCGAGACTAAAATTGCTTGCGCTTGCTGATCGTGTTCGGCCTGCGAGAATAGATCCATCGCGATCCAATCAGGGTTAGTGTGGCCGTCACTGACGATCAATATCTCTGAAGGGCCTGCAATCATGTCGATGCCCACTTTGCCAAATACGGCTCTTTTGGCCGCCGCCACATAACTATTCCCGGGACCCACTATTTTATCCACCGCAGGAATCGTTTGGGTACCGTAAGCCAATGCCGCAATCGCTTGGGCGCCACCAATTCGATAAATCTGGTCAACGCCGGCCACGCGCGCAGCCGCAAGCACCGTATCGTTGGCCACACCATCTGGGGTGGGCACCACCATAATAAGTTCGCGCACGCCAGCCACTTTGGCCGGAATTGCATTCATTAATACCGATGAGGGATAGGCCGCTTTGCCACCAGGCACGTAAAGCCCCACCCGATCTAAGGCGGTGACTTGTTGCCCCAACACCGTGCCATCCGCTTCGGTATAAGACCATGACGCTAATTTTTGATGCGCGGCATAGGCGCGAATTCGTTCTGCGGCTTGGTGCAGCGCGGTAAGCAAATGCGTGGGTGTTCGGGCAACGGCGGCATCAATTTCTTCAACCGTGAAGGCTAAGGCGTCGGCAGAAGGCAGTGATAGCCGATCAAACTTGGCGGTGTATTCCAGCAAAGCCGCATCTTTACGTGTTCGGATCGCATGAATCACTTCATCGACGGTTTGTTGCACCCCCGCATCGGCCACATTAGACCAATCGAGGAGTTGCGAAAGCGCGGCGTCAAAACCGGCATCAGCCATATTGAGACGATTAATCATGGGGTGGTACCTGCTTGCAAATACGCATCGAGTTGCTTAACCAAATCAGTAATCACCCGATGTTTCAGCTTTTGCGCGGCACGATTCACAATTAAGCGCGATGAAATATCCGCAATGTGGAGCAAAGGCTCAAGCCCGTTGGCACGCAAGGTATTGCCGGTGTCAACCACATCCACAATACAATCGGCCAAATCCACAAGCGGGGCGAGCTCCATGGAGCCATACAATTTAATTAATTCTATTTGGCGCCCTTGTTCGGCAAAAAAACATTCCGCCGAATGCGTAAATTTGGTAGCCACCCGAAGCCGCCCTGTTTTAAGCATCAAATCTGGCCGACCCGCCACCATCAAGCGGCAGCGGGCAATGTTTAAATCCAGCAATTCAAACAACCCTTCGCCTCCGTGCTCAATCAGCACATCTTTGCCCGCCACACCCATATCGGCCGCCCCATATTGCACATAGGTCGGCACATCAGAGGCACGCAAAATAAGCAATTTAATATGCGGGTGATTGGTATCAAGGATAAGTTTTCGTGTGGTGTCCGGGTCATCCAGAGGGGTAATACCCACATGCGCCAGCAACGGCAGTGTGTCTTTAAAAATGCGCCCTTTGGATAGCGCGATAATAATGTTTTGGTTGTCCATAATTGAGCGCGTCTGGATATTATTGATTAATGCGCTGAATATTCGCGCCGAGTTTGGAAAGTTTTTCTTCGATGGACTCATAACCTCGATCTATATGATAGATGCGATTAATGGTAGTTTCACCTGTAGCGATCAAACCCGCTAAGATTAAGCTCGCTGACGCGCGCAAATCAGTCGCCATCATTTGGGCGCCCGTTAATTCAGGCAAACCCCGTACAATGGCCGCATTGCCCTCAATGCGAATATCGGCACCAATGCGCTGGAGTTCATTAACGTGCATAAACCGATTCTCGAAAATAGTTTCCACCACGGTCGCCGTGCCGTCTGCCACGCAGTTAAGTGCTAAAAACTGTGCCTGCATATCGGTGGGGAAGCCAGGATGCGGTGCGGTGCGGATATTAACGGACTTCGGCCTGCGCCCTTGCATATCTAACTCAATCCAATCCTCGCCGGTCGTAATTACTGCGCCCGCCTCAATCAGCTTGGCTAAAACCGCATCCAGTAAGCGGGGATTGGTATCCCGGGTACGCACTTTGCCGCCTGTCATTGCGGCGGCCACAAGATAGGTGCCGGTCTCAATACGATCGGGCAGTACGCGATAACGAACGCCCTGCAAGGCAGGCACGCCACGAATCGTTATCACATCGGTTCCAACGCCAGAAATATCCGCCCCCATAGCGATTAAAAACTGGGCTAAATCGACGACTTCAGGCTCACGCGCCGCATTTTCTAAGATGGTTTCACCCTGCGCGAACACCGCTGCCATCATCAAATTTTCAGTGCCGGTGACGGTCACTTGATCCATCACAATGCGCGCGCCCACCAATTGCTTGGCACTGGCCTCAATGTAGCCATTTTCTACTTTAATCTCAGCGCCCAAAGCCATAAGGCCATGCAGATGAATATCTACCGGGCGCGAACCAATAGCGCAGCCACCCGGCAAAGAAACCCGTGCCTGCCCAAACCGCGCCAACAAAGGCCCCAGCACAAGGATGGATGCCCGCATGGTGCACACCAGATCATAGGGCGCCACTAATTTCGTAATGGTTGAGGAATCTATCTCAACGCTCATTTTGTCTGAAATCGTTAAAGTGGCACCCATGCCGCCCAAGAGCTCCATCATTGTGGTGACATCTTGCAAATGCGGCACATTCTCAATAATGCACGGCGATTCACACAAAATGCCGGCAGCCAAAATGGGTAGCACCGCATTTTTAGCGCCTGAAATGCGCACATCACCGTACAGTGGCGCGCCGCCCCGAATTAATAATTTATTCATTCAATTTGCTTTAAGTTAACAACGTTTTATTAAGCGATGTGTGCCGCGACTGGATCGTGCGTTGATGCAGTACGGCACGGATAAACGGGGTTTAATGCACCGGCGCATTAAACCCCGTCCAAGATCATCCAATCATCCAATCCATAAACGCGCACCATGGCTCGCATCGCCTTAGGGGGGTGAGTGTACCGCAGAGTCACCGACTGTGCGGCGGCATCGACTTGCCAGCCCAATAAAAAGGCAAGGCCTACGGTATCCATGTCGTCGATTTGCCCGAGGGCAATCTCAAGCCGAGAACCTGAACCTTGGCCTTCAGGCAGTGACAAATGCCTATTATTTAACGCTTCAATAGCCGCGCACGACAAGGCACCTTGCAACCGAACCACACCCGGCTCGGTTCTAATTTGCAGCAAGGAATCGACCCTAGGCTCAGCCATTATTCTGAGATTTCATGGTTTGAATTAAGCTATCTAAGCCCTTTTGCTGTATCACTTGCGCAAAGCTACCGCGATAGTTGTTAATCAAGCTGATGCCATCAATCACGACATCAAAGGCCTTCCACTGGCCATCGACTTGCGCCATTCGATAATCCACCGGCACCGCGCCCATATTGCCGCCCGATACAACAGATAAGACGACCAGCTCATCGGAATCGGCACCCGGCTTGGTGCCCGTTACCGTAATTTTTTGATTCCCTAATTTAGAGAGCGGGCCTGCGTAGGTGCGCACTAAGAGTTGCTGAAATTGATCGGTAAATGCCGTTTTTTGCGCGGGGGAGGCGGTTCGCCAATACCGCCCCAACACCAAGCGACTCATACGTTCGGTATCTACTTGCGGCAATAATTTCTTTTTGACAATATCCAGCAAAACGCTCGGATTTTTCGTCACTTCCGCCTGCTGAGCTGCAATTTCGTGAATGACAGAATCGGCTGTTTGCTGCACCTCATTCATCGCGGCGGTGGCTGATTTGGGTGGTGCATCCGCTTGCACCGGCATAGCCACCAAGGCACTTATGCCCAAAAATAGACCCGAGGCGATCAGATTGGTGCGAGAAAATAGGCGAAAAAACGCGTTAAATAGGTTCATTGAGGATAATCTCCTGTGGCCACATCGAGTTCAGCCACTTGCATATTAAAATCATTCAAGGCTTTGAAGTAATTGACTTGGGTAGAGACATTGCCCGCAACCGCCATACCTAAGGTGCCGCCATCAACCAAGCCGGCTTGAAAATCAAGAAAGCTTGAAATCATCCACCGTTTTGCTGCCACACGGGCTTGTTCTAACGCGGTAATTTGCTGGTTTAACGCGTGAACCGAATGATAGGCTTGTGATACTTGGAACGGAATACCCACTTGCGCCAGCTGCGCTTTGGCAACGGCTCCGCGCAAATCCGCCTCGGCGCTGCTGACATTAGCCGATAAAACCCCGGGGTTGAAATCCCATTTAACACCAATCACCGGTGTGGCAAATGCTTGATTCAAGGGATCATTAATATACGGGTTATTGATTTGCTGACGCCCCGGCGTAAAGGCCGCGTTCGCAACAACACCAGCATAAATATCGGGGTAGCGCTCCGCTTTGCGCGCCTGAACATAAGATCGCAGCGCACTTAAGCCCGATTCGGCCATGTGCATCTCAGGGCGATCGAGCAACGCCTGATTAGCATACTGCGCCATGCTGCCTTCTGGCATTTTAACGGCCGTAATATGCTCATCAGCCACATCGAGCGCGTCATTTAAGGGCACACCAATAATGGTTTTCAGCCCATCTAGGGCAATTTTTTCAACCCCTTCGGATTCAGCAATATAGCGATTTAGCAAGCCCAGCCCATTTTCCAAGGCATAAACATCACGCATGGCGGCTTTGCCTTCATCCGCTTTTTTCTTCATTGGTTGTTCCGATTCGGCCAATTGATTGCGCACCCCCACCAAAAAAACGCGGGTATCGCGTGCCGTTAAGTAACCGTAATAAGCACGCCGAACCGTTAACCAGGTTTGGCCTTTGGCCAACGCGACTTCATCCGATTTAAGCTTTTTGTTGTACTGGGCCGCTGTTTTGTAGTTTTCAAGCTTGCCGAACGTGTATAGCGGCTTAATGATAGAAGCGGTGATGCCCGATGTGACGGTAATGCCATCATTTAGGGTATTGCCATCACTGCGCAACGTGCAGTTTTGCCCCGCAGAGCAGGTGTTGCTGCCATTCGTGAAAATACCATCCGTGGCTTTGGGCGCCAGAGCCGCATATAAATTCACACTGGCGCGGATACCGCCTTCGCCTTCTACCCGGGCAATTAATGCTTGCGCGGCAGCCACATTCGCCCGCTGCTCTTCGATGCGCGGATCGGCGTTCATGGCCATATCGGTTGCTTGCTGCAAGTTAACCGTTTGCGCCTGAGCGCTCACACCGGCACCCAAAGCGCTCAGCATCACCAGCAAAAGATACGATTTGTTCATTTTTCCGCCGCCTTATTAAAAAGAAATTTGGAAATAATTTTTTCGAGCACAACTGCTGATTGCGTCATCGTGATTTTGTCGCCATTTTTGAGCACTTGGGTGTCGCCGCCGGGGGATATTTCAATATATTGTGCCCCCAGCAAGCCTGCGGTATAAATACTGGCAAAGGAATCTTTCGGTAAATTATTGTATTGGCTGCCAATCACCATCGTGACCACGGCCTCGAAGGTTTTGGGATCAATTCGAATGTGCGATACCCGGCCAATTGTCACCCCCGCAAGCTTGATGGGTGAGCGATCGGTTAAGCCGCCAATATTATCGAATTGCGCACTAACCGTATAACCACTTACCGAGCTTGTGCCGAAATCGCTCCATTTTAATGTGAGCACCAACAAGGCCACGATGCCTGCCAGCACAAAAAAACCGACAACAATTTCAATACCCCGTTGCGTATTCATCATTCAAGCCCCAAACATCCAAGCGGTCAAAATAAAATCCAAACCCAGCACCAATAATGAACTCAAAACGACCGTTCGGGTCGTCGCCCGTGAAATACCCAGCGAGGTCGGCTCTGCATTGAAGCCTTCAAAAACAGCAACTAAACCAATTACAGCACCAAATACAAGGCTTTTAATCACCCCATTCATCACATCATCCATAGGCTGCATTTGCTGCTGAATTTGCCCCCAGTACGAGGCAGAATCGACCCCTAATACCAGCACACCAATAAAATACCCCCCCATAATCCCGACCAAAGAGAACAAACCGGCCAAGAGCGGCATCGCAATCACAGCGCCCCAAAACCTAGGCGCAATCACGCGACGAAGCGGGTCGACGGCCATCATTTCCATGGCAGAAAGCTGCTCGGTCGTTTTCATTAGAGCAATTTCAGCGGTTACCGCCGAACCGGCTCGGCCAGCAAATAATAAGGCGGTAACTACCGGCCCCAATTCACGCACTAAAGACAAAGCGACCATAACCCCTAGAGACTCGGTCGCATTAAATTTAGATAAAATATTGTAGCCCTGCAGCCCCAATACGAGACCAACAAACCCACCCGAAATCACAATAATGACCAGTGATAACACGCCGATGGCATAAATTTCTTGCACAATGAGTTTCGGGCGAGTCCAGGCGGGCAGCAGCCGCCCCATCAACTGTCCGGTAAACAAAAAAAGTTGACCGGTGTGCGCAGCAGCCGACAAAACCCCCTGCCCCAACGCAGCAAGACCATTAAATAAAGCAATAAAAACGCGATTCATCGGGTGCCTTTTGTGGAAGGGCGATTATCATCGACCCGCTTTAAGCCTAACGCGCGAGCCAAATTATTTGCCGATTGTTGGCCTGCAACCGACTGAGTGTCATCCGGCGCACCTTCAAGAAATTGGCGTAAAAAAGGCACGTGCGGCATTTGTGCACGCAGCTCATCGGGCGAGCCCGAGGCCACCACTCGGCCCTCATTAATCACAAAAACACAATCGGCTATGGCAAAAACCTCGGCCACATCATGCGATACCAGCACACTGGTTAGCCCAAGCGCTTGATTTAATGAAGCAATTAATCGGAGCAGCACGCCCACGTTAATCGGATCTTGGCCGGTGAATGGTTCATCGTACAGCATGAGTTCAGGGTCGAGCGCCAGCGCGCGCGCCAGCGCCACCCGCCGCGCCATGCCGCCCGATAACGCGGCAGGCATTTGATCGGCAGCGGTAAGCAAACCCACTGCTTGCAGCTTTAACGCGACTATGCGCGCGATCAAGGCAGGCGGCAGACGCGTATGCTCACGCAGTGGAAACGCCACATTATCTGCTGCGGTTAAATCGGTAAATAACGCCCCATTTTGAAACAGCATACCCAGCCGCCGGCGCATGGCTAATAGCGCTTGACTAGAGGCTTTAGCCATATCCAAACCATCAACCAGCACGCGCCCCGACTGGGGTTTAATTTGACCGCCAATGAGCCGCAATAACGTCGTTTTACCCGTGCCAGAAGGCCCCATGATGGCGCTAATTTTGCCCCTAGGAATGGCCATATCAATTCGGTCGAAAATTAAATTCCGGCCCCGAGAGAAGCTCATTTGTTCAAATTGGATATAGGGTTTCATACGATTAACACAGCCTTACCACCCCAAGAGCTCAAGTAACGTTTGCGACCGATTTAATGTAGCCACCGAAGGGGTATTGCCGGCGATAAATAGGGCACAGGGCGCATTCGGGGCTTGCGCCGCAAACGTCTCAAGCCAAGCACGAAGCTCGGCAGGTGCCGCACAAGCAGGAATCAATCCTACGCGAGCGCCCACGACATCGCAGTCTGGCGACCAGATAGGCGCATCCGTCGGCATGATAATGACGCTTGACTCAGGATGCGCGCGCTGCCAATTGTGCAGCACAGCAGAATCCGCATCGCCCGCCCAAACCATCCGCACCGGTTTTGGCGCCGCAGCAATCGCTTCGAGCACAAATGCTAAATCGGGGTCTTCCTCGCGCACCCAAATCGCCTGGGTGAGCAGCACTAAATAGTTTGCCCGCCAATCTTCCGGCATGCCATCAGGGTAAAAATCTTGCACCAGAGAAGGCGCTAAGCGCTGGTGCAGGCCTATTTTAATATCGAGACAGGCAGGCTTGATCTGCCTCATCAAGATAATTCTCGAAGCAAGCGAAATCCCAAATTAAGATCAATCTCATGCTCATGGCGCATGGCGCGAGACGCACTTCGACACGCACCGGGACCATCAAACCAAGAACCCCCGCGCACCACATGAAAATGCCGATGCCGACTATCCGGGCTTTTAAATGGGTTATCCCCCGAGCGCGGCGTGGAGCGGTAACTATCACGCCAATGGTCTAGGGTGAACTCCTGCATGTTGCCGTGCATTTCACACAAGCCCCACGCGTTGGGTGGCAAAGCGCCCACGCGAACCGGGCGACCAATACCGCAAATAAATAGCCCGCGCGTGCAATGCAAGCCACCGGAACAATTCACTTCTTCGCGCCGGATTTTATCGCCAAAATAAAACATTGTTTGCGTATCGGCACGCGCGGCATATTCCCACTCCGCCTCTGTGGGCAGGCGGTAATGCTGCTGAGTTTCTGCGGACAACCAAGCGGCATAAGCCATGGCATCTTTAATTGATACATTAAAAACAGGAAAATCCTCGTCTACCCAAGAGTAAGGACGGGGGCGTTTATGACCTGTGGCAATTAAAAACTGGTTGTATTCACGGCGGCGAATCGTGCCTTGGGTTAAGGCAAAAGCCCGAGAGAATGTCACCTCATGCTGGGGCATTTCGCAAGATTGCGCCTGATATTCCGAAGATTTTGCCCCTATGACGCATTGTCCGGCGGGGATAATCACCACTGCGGGCGCTGGGGCCGCATTTTTAAGATAATCGCAAAACAGCACATCATGATTTAAAGCCGCAGCCGCGTGCTTTTGGCGCGCAACCGCATTATCACGTTCATCGGGAATGAAATTCATCACGGCCAAGCTCACAAACCAAACCCTCAAAATTCAATCGAGATAAAATCATCCCAATGGCTGACGAGAACCCACATCGGTCACCGCATCGGTCAATGATAGCAGTTAAAATAATAAGCAACCTATCAAATCGATCAATATTTGGTGCCCACGTTCTTTAAGAATAGCAAACAGACCGCCGTTCTTCTGGGCGGTGCCTGCTATACTTTGCAGCCGTTTGCACGCGACATCATAACGAATATCTATGAATCCTAATAATCTTCTAAGCATGGCCAAACAAGTCATCGAGATCGAGACACAAGCCTGCCAAGCCTTAAGCACCCGCCTTGACGGGACATTTATTACCGCTTGCGAGTTGATTTTGCGCTGCGATGGTCGGGTCATCGTGACCGGCATGGGTAAATCTGGCCATATTGGGGGCAAAATTGCAGCCACCTTAGCGAGCACAGGCACCCCCGCTTTTTTCGTACATCCGGGCGAAGCCAGCCATGGCGATTTAGGCATGATAACCCGTAAAGATGTGGTCATCGCCTTATCTAATTCAGGGGAAACTGCTGAAATCCTTGCCATTGTGCCCATTATTAAACGATTGGGATCACCCCTAATTGCTTTAACCGGCCGGCCACAATCCACTTTAGCGCTATCGGCTGATGCCCATTTAAATGTTGCCGTTGAGCGCGAGGCCTGCCCGCTCAACCTCGCGCCCACGGCCAGCACGACGGCGGCATTGGTTATGGGGGATGCCTTGGCGGTTGCCCTGCTTGATGCTCGGGCGTTTCAACCGGAAGATTTTGCGTTGTCGCATCCCGGCGGTGCGCTGGGGCGGCGCTTATTGCTGCGCGTGCGCGATGTGATGCATGTAGGCGAGCGC
The DNA here is from genome assembly GCA_022730245.1 of Halothiobacillus neapolitanus. Lineage (GTDB taxonomy): Bacteria > Pseudomonadota > Gammaproteobacteria > Halothiobacillales > Halothiobacillaceae > Halothiobacillus > Halothiobacillus neapolitanus_A. The sequence continues at coordinate 30,796 of DZCK01000004.1, read as the reverse complement.
ATCCCGATGGTGCGTTACAACCAAACCATTAAACAAACCCTGATTGTTATCTCCTCAGGCGGGCTGGGTATGACCGCCGTTGTGGATGAAGATCAGCATTTACTGGGTTTATTTACCGATGGCGATTTACGGCGGATTTTAGATCAGGATGATTATGATCTAAATCAACAGATTGAACGCGTCATGATTCGCAATCCGCGCACCTGCATGCCCGATATGCTGGCAGCAGAAGCACTAACCCTCATGGAGCAAAATAAAATCAATGGCTTAATTGTTATTGATGCCGAAAATCATATTGTTGGCGCATTAAATATGCATGATTTATTACGTGCCGGCCTCGTCTAGCCATCGCTTTTTATAAGCGCACTTTTATGAATAAAACAATGAACACACCTGATTTGCTCACCCGATTATCCCAAGTGCGCGCACTGGTTTTGGATGTTGACGGCATACTCACCGATGGCCGACTGCACTTCACCGAACAAGGGGAAGAGCACAAAATATTTCATTCTCGCGATGGCCACGGCATCAAAATGGCACAAAAAATTGGCATTGAAGTCGCCATTATTTCTGGGCGGGCTTCGCCTGCGTTACGGCATCGTGCAGAAAATCTCGGTATCGCGCACTGTTTAATTGGGGTTAAAGATAAAGGCGCAGCCCTAGAAACGCTCGCGCAAACCCTCGGCATCACCCTGCAAGAATGCGCAGTGATGGGCGATGATGTCATTGACTTACCCATGCTCAACCGCGCGGGTGTGAGCGTGACGGTCGCTGATGCGCCCGCCCTCATTCGCGCCCGAGTCAATTGGGTAACCCGCTTACCCGGCGGCCAGGGCGCGGTGCGTGAATTGATTGATTTGATTATTAATGCCCGCGATGCTTGGCCGCTCGTACTGGCCGATTACCAGTAGCACCCTATGCCGATCAACGCCTTAAGCCAATGGGGAATTACTGCATTGTTATTCGCGGTGCTGGGCGGCTTAATTTGGAAAAATTTTGCGGCACAACCCGCCACACAAAACGCACCACCCGCACCGTTTGATCAACGATTTACAGATTTCACAGCCCGCGCATTTAATCCCGCTGGTGCGTTGGCATGGACACTCACCGGCAGCCGCTTAACGCACCGAACCGGCGATCAGGGCTATCAATTTCGCACGCCCGATTTTCTCCTGCAAGCTCGTGATGCCGACACACCGCCTTGGCGGCTAACCGCACCCACCGGCACCGCCAATGAAACATTAAGCGAAGTGCAGCTCGAAGGCGGCGTACAAGGCAGTCGGGCAGCTTTTAATAGCGAAACAAAGGGCGGCATGCAAGGTGCGCTCGTGTTCACTACTGCGGCTTTAACCCTAAAACCCAGCCAACAAATCGCATTAAGCCAAGACCCGACCCATTTTGCCGAACTGGGGCGTAACAACCAGCCACTTTGGACGAGCGATTCAACCGGCTTTAATCTTAATTACGCGACCAATATATTCAAGCAAGCTTCAGTTCGCGACCAGTATAATCGGCCGAAAATTGAACGCGGCTCAGATCAAACACCGAGCAACCGCACAACCCCCAAGATCCCAGCAGGAGCGCAACCCTAATGCCATGCCGCATCCCCCCATTCCCCTTAAGATTGACGTTTTTATTTTTACTCAGCACAGGGGGTTGGCTACTTATGCCGATGGCGGGGGCCAGCCAAGCTGATCGCACCCAACCGATTGATGTCGCCGCCAATGAAAAAGTCACCGATTATAAAAATGGCACCAGCATCTACACCGGCAATGTCATTATTAATCAAGGCAGCTTGCACGCCACGGGCAGCAAAGCCACCTTGTATGTCAAAGATGGCCAGCTGGTTCGCGCCGTATTAGAAGGCAGCCCAGCCACCTTTCAAGAGCTTGATGATAAAGGCTTGCTGGTTAAAGGCGATGCCAACAATGCCAACTATTTGGCTCAAGAGCAGAAAGTTATTCTCACCGGCAACGCCCACCTGTTTCGACAAGGCGATACGCTCGATTCACAACAAATTAACTACGACATGAAAGCAGAAGTCGTTCAGGCGGGGGGTAAAGCGGGCGGTGAGCGCGTGCACGTGGTGATTCAGCCGCGCGGTAAAAATCAAACCCAAAATGCCGAGCCCAGCACACCAGCCAGCACCCCGTCCAGCAGTGGCACCCCAAACGCCAGCCCAGAAAAAACGCCTAAACCCGCATCCGAAACTGCCCGGCCATGAGCACAAGCCCCCATCGAAAGGCGATTCTACAAGCAGAATCACTCGTTAAGCATTATGGCGCCCGGGCGGTGGTTCAAGGGGTATCGCTTGAAGTGCATGCCGGTGAAATTGTCGGGTTGCTGGGTCCCAATGGCGCGGGCAAAACAACCAGTTTTTATATGATTGTCGGCTTAGTAACCGCCGATCAAGGTCAAATCTGGCTCAATGGCCAAGATATAACCCTAATGCCCGTGAACCTGCGCGCGCAACTTGGCTTGGGCTATTTGCCGCAAGAGGCTTCCGTATTTCGCAAGCTCAGCGTGGAGCACAATATCCTCGGTGTGCTGGAATTGCGCCGCGATTTATCGCGAGCAGCGCGGGCGCAAGTGTTGGAGTCGCTTTTAGACGATCTGCACATTCGATCAATTCGCCAAACCCTAGGGCAAGCGCTCTCGGGCGGCGAGCGGCGACGCGTTGAAATCGCTCGGGCACTGGCGGCCAACCCACGGGTGATTTTACTGGATGAGCCTTTTGCGGGGGTTGACCCCATCTCAGTCATTGATATTCAAAGAATTATTCAACATCTGAGCGCGCGGGGCATTGCCGTGCTAATCACTGATCACAACGTGCGCGAAACGTTAAGTGTGTGTGAGCGCGCCTATATTGTCTCCGATGGCAAAATTTTAGCTGAAGGCGCACCCCAAGCTATTTTAGATAACCCGCAAGTCCGCGCGGTGTACCTAGGCGAACATTTCACGCTCTGAACCCGCAATACCCTGCAATCGACTGGCAGCCGGTGGCAAAATTCAGTTAAACTTCATGGCATGTTGATGACACCCCAATTTAGCCCCGATCACACACCCTGCATTCTTTGCGGTTATGGTGCCGATGCCATTTATCCCTCACGACGGTTCGGGATATGAAGGCAGGTTTAGAGCTTCGTTTTGGCCAAAGTTTGGCGATGACGCCGCAATTGCAGCAATCCATTCGTCTGCTACAACTATCAACGCTTGAGCTCGCACTCGAAATTCAGCAGGCCGTAGACACCAACCCGCTGCTAGAAATTGCGGAAACAGAAGAGTTTAGCGATCGCGATGAGGCATTTGCTGAAACCAGTGACACCGCCTTAAATGTGGATACCACCCTGCAAGCCGATCCTAATGCCCAATCGGGCGAAGCGTTGCTTGAGCCGAATCATGAGTTAACGCCGGATGATCCCTTTGCGCTCGACACCCAATGGGAAGATTATTTCGAAGCCGATGGCAGCACAAGTTTCAGCGCAGGTGCGCAAAATCACGATGAGTACGACCCCTACTCCACCACATCGAATGGCACAGAATCCCTCCGCGATCACCTCTTAAGCCAAATCCACTTAACGCATTTAACGCCCCGCGATACCGCCATTGCCACGGCCATTATTGAATCCATCGATCCCACCGGCTACCTTGCCGACACGCTCGAAGAAATTCAAACCGTACTCGCCACCGATTGGCCGAATATGGCCTTAGAAGACGTAAATACCGCCTTGCACTTGGTGCAATCACTAGACCCCATCGGCGTTGGCGCACGTGATTTAAACGAATGCTTAAGCCTGCAACTGCGCCAAAAACCCAACGACACGCCCTTTAAGCAAACGGCGCTACACCTATGCGAACGCAATTTAATTGAAGTCATCGCCCAGCGTGAATATGCCCAAGTTTTGCGCGCTTTAACGATCGATCAAGCCACGCTTGAAGGGGCTTTATTACTGTTGCAGGGGTTAAACCCACGGCCAGGCGCTTCGGTGGGCGGCACGACGGCCGACTACCTCATTCCCGATGTGTTCGTAAGCCTGCGCATGGGTCAATGGCAAGTGGATCTCAATCCTGAAATTGCGCCTAAATTACGGGTTAACCAAACCTACGCCCGCATGATTAACCGCAGCTCACGCGGTGAAGATGCAAGCTACATTCGCAGCCATTTGCAAGAAGCCCGCTGGTTTATTAAAAGCCTGCGTAGCCGCAATGAAACCCTGCTCAATGTCGCGCGATCCATCGTTGCCCGGCAAACCGCTTTTTTTGAACAAGGTGAAACGGGCATGCGCCCCTTAGTGCTGCGTGAAATTGCCGAAGAGCTTGAGCTTCACGAATCCACCGTAAGCCGGGTCACCACCCAAAAATACATGCTGACCCCACGCGGCACGTTTGAATTCAAATACTTTTTTTCAAGCCATGTGGGCACAAGCGATGGCGGCGAATGTTCAGCTACTGCCATCCGCGCGATGATAAAAAAATTAGTCAGCGAAGAAAATCCACGCAAACCCTTGTCGGATGCCAAAATTGCCGACATATTGATCGAACAAGGAATAGATGTCGCCCGGCGAACGATCGCCAAGTACCGCGAGGCAATGGGCATTGCCTCTTCCACTGACCGTAAGCGCCTCATTTAAAGGCCAAAGGAGCATGTATGCAAATCGAAATTACCGGCCACCATGTCGATATTACCGATGCCCTCAGAGATCACATTCAAACCAAATTCAGCAAGCTTAAACGCCATTTTGAAAAGGTGATTAATGTCCATGTTGTTTTAACGGTTGAAAAAAAGGTACAAAAAGCCGAAGCGACCCTGCACATGAGCGGCAATGATGTCCATGCTGATGCCGAGTCTGAAGATATGTACGCCTCGGTTGATCTGATGGTGGATAAACTCGATCGCCAAATTATGAAACACAAAGAAAAAATGACCGATCACCGGTAATTTTTTAATCCTTCACTTAAGCTCACATTGGGGCATCCTTAATCTAAATAGGTGCCCCAAAATTTTTGTTGGCGTATGCTTACGCCCGCACATCTCAAGCCAGTAAATACTCAACGAATCGCCCGCTCAATTTGATTTAAGCACGAATAGGTGTTGCATGAATATCGATGATTTATTCCCATTAAATCGAATTTTGATTGATGAAGTTTATCAAAGTCGTAAACGGGCACTGGAAGTGTTGGCCGGTTTATTAGCCGACGATCAGCTCGGCGGCGCTCATGCTACCCATATTTTTGAAATCCTGATCGAACGCGAACGGCTTGGCTGCACAGCCATTGGCCGGGGCATTGCGATACCCCACGGCCGGGATAAAGAAATTTTACGCCCGCGCGGTGCCGTTATTCGGCTGAACGAAGGCATCGATTTTGGCGCGAACGACAACCAACCCGTGAATTTAATTATCGGATTAATTGTGCCCGAAGAATGCCCCGAGTCGCATTTGAACATGCTGAGCTTGCTGGCAAAACATCTCGCGTGTGATGAAGACCGAGACGCCATAATGAACACACAAAGCCCAGAGCGCATTCAGGGGCTAATGCGAGAATGGCTTTCGGAACTTGCCACCACCGACGATTAACCAAGCGAGCTCCACCGTCGTGTCATCCCAAGCCGCAAACCATTTAATCCCTCTGAATTTAGAGCCATCCCTGCCCGATCACACGCCGTCTTATCACAGCCTGTTCGATACAACGCAGCCATTTTCTCGGTATAACCCCCTCGATCCAACGCCCATCGCCTTAATTGACCCGCTCATTCGGGCGGCACTGGCCGCGCGGCAAGAACCCCTTCCGCCCACACCTCGCCAGTATATTCTGACCGAAATTACGCCCGAGGATGCCGCCGTTTGGCTGCTCCTGCACCCCAGCCCATTGGCCACTTTTTTTTATACCCCGCACAATTGCGCCAGCGTCAGCACGTGGCTGCGCACCTGCCGCCAAACGCAGGAACGCAACTGGCAACACGGCGTATTTATGGAAGTGGCCGGTTCAGGGGTTTTAATTACGGGGCATTCGGGCATTGGTAAAAGCGAGTTAGCCCTTGAGCTGCTCTCACGCGGGCACCGGCTGATTGCCGACGATGCCCCCTATTTTATTCAAGGCAGACAAGGCATTGAGGGCTACTGCCCCGAAAACATCCGCGATTTGCTGGAAGTGCGCGGCCTTGGCATCATCAATGTGCGCGATTTATTTGGCGCTAATGCCATGAAATACAAAAAAAATTTACGTCTGGTGATTGAGCTCTATACCGCCGATCATAAAAATCTCAGCGCCGAATCCCGCCTACAGGGTGAACGCGGTGAACGCCTTATTTGCCACCAATCCGTACCTTTATTTCGATTACCCATTGCCCCCGGGCGCAACATCGCCGTATTTGTCGAAACGGTTGTTCGGCAGCATAATCTTGAGCG